>RPPU01000676.1 GCA_003819975.1 Desulfobacteraceae bacterium | reverse complement strand
GATTTTTTCCGGTGATTTTCACTGGAACGTCTGTTCCGGTACACTGGAACTCCTGTTCCGGTTGGCCGGAATTCATGTTTTTTTGTTCCTACAAAAAAACATTTAGAGCTTGGCTTCGGTCAGGTATTGCTGATAATACGTAATGACCTTTTTTACAAAATTCATGGTCTCTGAAAAGGGCGGGATGCCGCGGTATTCGATGACTTTCTCCGGACCGGCATTGTAAGCGGCCAGGGCCATGCCGAGATCGAGATTAAACCGTTCCAACAAATGCCTTAAGTAACGGGTGCCGCCGAATATATTGGACGCCGGATCAAAAGGGTCTTCCACGTTCCAGGTATCTGCGGTATCCGGCATCAGTTGCATCAAACCCTGGGCTCCTTTGCAGGAGACGGCCCGGTGGTTAAAATCCGATTCAGCTTTGATCACCGCTTTAATCAGCGAAGCCTCAATGCCGAAGCGTTCACTGGCCTGCTTGATAATACCGTCAAAATCCTGGATATAACGGGTAACCGTGCGCGAACTGGTTTTGGAATTCTGAATATACAGTTTGTAACGCCGATCACTCTTGATATTGCTGAAATGCCAGACCCCTTCTTCATCTTTATAGCGATAAATATCGGCCCGGCTTTCCGCCAAACCGATGCAAAAAAACAAAATCCCTGACAAGGATATAATTCTAAACGAATGTTTAATCATCGCTATTTTATTTTTTTGGAATCAGCTAAAAATTTTTCAATGCCGATATCGGTTAAAGGGTGCTTGATAAGCTGCTCCATAACTTTATAAGGGATTGTAGCAATATCCGCGCCAATTAAAGCGGCATCCAGGACATGGATCGGATTTCGGATGCTGGCCACAATGATTTCGGTTTCATATCCGTAATTATTGTAAATCGCGGCAATCTGTTCCACCAATTCCATGCCATTCTGGCCCACATCATCCAGGCGACCCACAAAAGGGCTGATATAAGCGGCGCCCGCTTTAGCAGCCATCAAAGCCTGGATCGGTGAAAAACAAAGTGTCACATTGGCGGCAATACCTTCCGCTTTTAGGCTCTTGACCGCCCGCAATCCCTCGGTATTCAGGGGAATTTTGACCACAATATTACTGGCCCATTGGGCCAGTTCCCTGGCTTCCTTGAGCATGCCCTCGAAATCCAGGCTCACGACTTCCGCGCTTACCGGCCCCTTAACCAAAGAGCATATCTCCTGGATCAAGCCTTTTAACTCACGTCCCTCCTTGGCCACCAGGCTGGGGTTGGTTGTAACTCCATCTAAAAGGCCTAGGGCATTGGCTTTTTTAATTTCATCTATATTGGCTGTGTCGATAAAAAATTTCATATTGTCTCCATTTAGATATTATATAGCATAAATTTGACAAATAAGCAAATTTTTAAGTTTTAATAGCTTTTTCCAGATTTGAACTTAATTCACATCAATAACGCCTACAGCCTATCTGCCTCCATTATCTCCCCGGCTTTCATACTTTACGGCACACTCCTGGCTGCAAAAAGACAACTCTTTCCCGCCAATCGTTTTCTTAACCGCATCCCGGCGCGGAATATAAGTTTTACAAACCGGGTCCTGCACCATCTCGTCGATAACTTTATGGCCGGGCCCCTTTTCATCCGGCTCCCGGTCGGGTCGCGTAAAAACCTTCCAAGCAATTTTCAAAACCCGGTAAAAAATATAAAAGGCCGCAATAAAAAGCAAAAATTTCATGCGTTTTCCTCTCAAAGTAAAGTGACTTCCTGTTCCCGCACGTCCAACCGGTTCGACATTGCCCGGACCGAAAGACCGGAAACCGGATGAATATAATCAGGCTCCAGATCCAGCAACGGCAAAAGCGCAAAACGCCGCTCATGCACCCGGGGATGCGGGATCTCCAGATCCTCTTCCCTCAGAATCGCTTGGTCGAAAAAAAGAATATCCAGATCGATGAGCCGCGCTTCCCAGCGTACTTTGCGGATACGGCCCATCTCTTTTTCAATGCGTTGCAATCGATGCAATAACTCAAGCGGCGCCAAACCGGTCTCGATCAGCACTGCTCCGTTCACATACCATTCCTGGCCCGCAACGCCCATGGGCTTGGTCAAATACCAGCTGGAACAACGCAGCAGCCGGGACTCCGGGATCCGGCCGATCTGCTCTACCGCTTGCCGACAGGCTTTTTGCCTGTCGCCCAGATTGGACCCGATGCCGATAAACACCTTGTGCATTGTTCTCTTCTATAAGTCTTGTTCCGACTTCTCAATCAATAGGTTTAAATGATCCGTAATTTCAGCCTCGCGCAGCGATTGATCCTTTTAGCCGCTCCATCTCACGAATTTTTTCATCGTGGGATGGAGCGGCTAAAATGTCTGCGGCAATCCGCGGAAATCTGCGGTAAAAAAAAATCAGAATGCCAAACCCCTGATTCTCTTGATCGCTTCCTCAATCCGCTCGGCACGTTGCGTCATGGCCATGCGGAAATAACCTTCGCCCGGATCGCCGAACCCATTGCCCGGCGTGACCACCACGCCGGTCTCCAAGAGTTTGGCCGCGAATTGGGCCGAAGTATATCCAACCGGCGCCTTGGCCCACACATAAAAAGTGGCCTTGGGAATCTCAACCTCAAACCCGGCCGCTTTCAGACCTTGCACCATCAGGTCCCGGCGTTG
>RPPU01000675.1 GCA_003819975.1 Desulfobacteraceae bacterium | reverse complement strand
GATTGTTTTCTTCATTGCGGGCCGGAATGACGATGGAAAGGCGCAAGGGTGGCGGGTCGGAACCCGGGGCCGGAGTCCGGCACAAGGGTATTTTGAAGAAAAAGAGAAAACCGCAAAGCCAGCCGCATACGATCAGAACTATTGAAAGCATTTCCCCGGGGGTCATGTGGCGCCTGTTTTCAGTTTTGGGTTGACTCGGCAACCAGACGGGCGACGTGTTGACCGCATAACACGACCATGGGCATGCCGCCGCCCGGGTTGATGGAGCCGCCCGTGAAAAAGAGGTTTTTATATTTAGGGCTGCGCTTGGGCCCTTTAAAGGCGAAGTTCTTTTTCCAGTCGCTGGCCACGCCGTAAATGGAACCCTTGTTGGAATAGTACATGCGCTCAATGTCGGGAGGAGTCAACATCTCTGCGACCACGATATGCTTGCGCAAATCCCGCAACCCCATGCGCTCGAGTTTGTCCAGGACCCGTTCCTTCAGTTGCAGATAATCGGCGGCGGTCAAGGGCCGGTCTGCGCGGATATAGGGGATGTGGGGGAGAATCTTGATATGATCGTGACCGGCCGGGGCCTGGGACGGGTCGGTGCGCGTGACCGCCACCAAATAAATCGTGGGGTCGTCGGGAAGCTCGTAGCGATCGAATACTTTTTGAAAATGCGCTTTTTGCCCGCCGGAATAAAAGAAATTATGATGGGCCAGTTGGGGATAGGTGCGGTTCAGGCCCAGATGCAGCACCAGGCCGGAGCAGGCCGGTTCGTATTTGCGCAGCTTGGCGAGAAACGGTTCTTTTTCCTGCAACAGTTTTTCGTAAGCCGGAATGATTTCCATGTTGGAGATAACGACATCGCCGCGTACGGTTTGACCGTCTTGGCCCTGCAGGCCGGTCACCCGGTTCCCTTGGGTCAGCAGGCGGGTGACTTCGTGATTGTAATGGAATTGAACGCCCAGTTCGCGGGCCAGCTTTTCCAGGGCCCGGGCGAGTTCATACATGCCGCCCCGGATATACCAGAGACCGAACTCGAATTGGATGTTGGGCATCAGGTTCATGAAGCCGGGCGCGTTGTAGGCTGAGGAGCCGACATATTTGATAAAGTATTCCAGAATATCGCGCAAATAAGGATTGCTCACCCGGCGGTCAATGCCCTGGGCCATGGTGTGCCAAAAATCCATTTTAAAACCGAACAGGCCGTAGAATTTAAAGAAATCGAAAAAGGTATCGAGCCCTTTTTCAAAATAGCCGCGGTTCACTTCATCGTATTGGGTTTTCGAATAGGCCATGAAACGTTCGAATTCCGGGCCCAGGCCGGGTTGCAGGGCTTCCAATTCGGCCAGCATTTTGGAACGGTCTTGGTGCAGGTCGACGACGGTGCCGTCTTCAAAAAAGTTGCGCCAGTGGGGCGTGACCGGGACCAGGGTTACATAATCTTCCATGCGGCGGTTGTTGTTTTCAAATAGGGGGCGGAAGAGATGGGGCAAGGTCATGATCGAGGGACCCAGGTCAAAAGAAAAGCCTTTGGTTTGCAAGAGGTTAAGTTTGCCGCCGGCTTTTTCGTTTTTTTCGAAAACCGAAACTTGAAAACCGCGGCCGGCCAGGGAAATGGCGGCGGAGAGCCCGCCCAGCCCGGCGCCGACAACGAGCGCATGCTTCTTTTGGTTCATATTCATCTTTTTACTCCTATATTTTTTTTGATCCCGAAAAACATGGGATCAAAAAAAATGAAATTCTGGCCAACTGGAACAGGAGTTCCAGCGAAAAACATCGGAATGAAAATCCGTAAAATAACAAGGCATTGAATTCATGGTAGGGGCGACCGGCCGGTCGCCCCTACATATCGACAACCCGGGATTTCTTAAAATACACTTTATCAACAACAATTCTTGAGAATCGAATCATAAAATTCAAAAAAGGTTTTTTTTAGAAATTCCCATGTCGATATTTTTATATAAGAAGCCTAAAACTCGATTTGCTGTGCTTACTGAATAAAGCATACTTTATATATTCTTGACGGACTGGCAATAAATGAATGTATACTTGAAAAAATCATTCAAGCGGCCGGAAGTCGGCATTTATACAGGGGATATCAGGAGGGGGATATGAGCATCAAGGAGATCATTCAAGCCCAGCGCCGGTATTTCGCAACCGGAGCAACCCAAGAGGTTTCGTTCCGCATTGAGCAGATGCAAAAGCTGGAACAAGCCCTTGAGCAACATGAGCCGGCCTTGCTCCAGGCCCTTTATAAGGACCTTGGTAAGCCGGCCCTGGAAGCCTATCTATCTGAGATCGGCCAGGTGCGGGCCGAAATAAAATATGCCAAACGACGTTTAAAACGCTGGGCGCGGCCGCATGCACGGGCCACGGTATTAGCCAATAAGCCGGGCCGCAGTTATGTGTTGGCCGAACCGTATGGAACCGTGCTGATCATGGGCCCCTGGAATTATCCGGTTAATTTGTTGCTTAGCCCGCTCATCGGCGCCCTTGCGGCCGGCAATACAACGATCCTGAAACCTTCGGAACTGGCGCCGGCGGTTTCCGAAGCCGTCACCACCCTGATCCGGGAGACCTTTGATCCGGCTTACGTGATTGCGGTTCCGGGCGACGCAACGGTAGCCCAAGAATTATTGGAAGAGTCATTCGATTATATCTTTTTTACCGGAAGT
>RPPU01000674.1 GCA_003819975.1 Desulfobacteraceae bacterium | reverse complement strand
CCCCGGATGACGGTCTTACGTCATCCGTCTTGGTGAACCCCGGATGACGGTCTTACGTCATCCGTCTTGGTGAACCCCGGATGACGGTCTTACGTCATCCGTCTTGGTGAACCCTGGATGACGGTCTTACGTCATCCGTCTTGGTGAACCCGGAACTTGTTTTTTCTCTGAATCACGCTTTTTTCAAAGCTGCAAACGTGCCCAGGCTGTTGCCGCCGGCAAAGGCCAGGATGTTCATCAGCCCGCTGTTGGCGCTGTCCTGGAGAATCAAGGTTAAAAGTCCGAAATTCACGATCGTGATGATCCCGCTCAGGAACGTGGCCCGTCCGATCCTTTTCTCGGCAACATAACCGGTGTATTTTGTGACCAGAAGATCGATCACGAAACCTGCGATAAAGATTAAAATGATTTTGATGATCATGGGGCACCTCCTTCCCGCGGGATTTGACGGAAGTGCGATCGGGCCGCAAAAGGGCGCTTCTCAAGCGCAAACATGAACCGGCGCAGAAACCTCAGCGCAGACCATCAGCCTGAAAAGCGTTCTAACCAAAAAAAGGAATAAGCATTGGAAAAAATTATGAGTGGGGAAGATTCATGATGGGAAAAAAAGAAAGATCGGCCATATGAATCTTAGTCACCCATATCCCGGGGGCTGATCGCAAGAATCCATAAAATCCTCCAGTTTTAAGTGAATAATGAACCTGTTAAGACGTTTTCAATGCCAATATAATTCAAAACGCCGAAAATGTCAATAAATCGCCAGAAATCTCCGCTAATCTAATTTATTATGTAATTCAAATAATTAGGGCAATTGCATAGACTGCATAAACGTTTATCGATAATAAATTACAAATATTGATATTTTGATATTGAAAAACAATAAAAAATATACAACTATCATTTAACAGTACATAGACGTCTAAGTGGAGTCTCTTATGCCGATTATTATCAACATAGATGTCATGCTGGCGAAACGTAAGAAGTCTTCCAAGGAACTGGCCGAAGCCGTCGGCATCACGCCGCAAAATCTCTCCATCCTCAAAACCGGTCGCGCCAAAGCCATCCGCCTCAGCACGCTGGATGCCGTCTGTAGATTTCTGGAATGCCAGCCCGGAGATATTCTGGAATGGAGGTCGTGAAAGCAATCCCTCTTGACCGGCCTTAGATAAACTTCCATGTGTTTTTTGATGTTGGATAGCTGTTGACTGTTAATTCCAGCTTGTTAAGCCTAACGTTGCATAAAAAAGATACGATTTCTCCTCGCTATGCTCGTCGAAATGACATAGGAGGAAAGATCGTTCGTAGTTAATGAATAACGGCGATCATGTCATTTCGACCTCGGGGAGAAATCGTATAAAATTCCATATTTCTGGAATACATTTTTAGTGACTTTAAGAAATGAAATTCAAGGACAAACTATTTTTCAAATTCCTTTTGCATATCGATCAATAGGTCTTCTATTTTTAAGATCTTTGCCCAATCTTGAATATACTGCAGGTCAAGTAATCCGCCTTGGACTTTAAAAACTCCTTTGGCATCTTCCCACTGTCGTTCCGAAACACCGCCGCCTGCTTTGTACCATATCAACTTATTCAGAATGATGTCTTCGGGAGTAGCGATCTGGACCTTCTCGCTAATTCCCGGCATGGTTTCCGATCTTCGCCTGGAAAACTCCGTTATTTCATAAGGCGTGTCCTTTAAAACAAACACATCGATCTTAAACATGGTTTCCAAATGAATGAGATTAAAACAACCGTGATTTTGAATTGCTTCCTTTATCATGTCCGGGTCTATTAAAAACTCACCCTGCAGTTTTTCAACAAGAGCGCCAATTTGGTCTTTCTTTATGTCGGAAACGAGATCAGCATCCAGCGTGGCGCGGGGAATACCGTGAATCGAACTGCCGAGTGACCCGCCGATCAGGTAAGAGATATGGCATTCCTCAAGGGCCTTGACGACCTTCATGACGACTGTAAACAAGGGCTGCATTAATAACCTTCCTGCTCAGGATCCCATTGGTTGATACGGATGGAAAGTTCCCGTCCTAAGACAAGCGCGCCCAACCTTAAGTTTAGCTCGCTCGCGGATATACCGGGATGCCGGCTTTTGATCCCGGCTCTGGCCAGATCCATCACCATTTGGGACATTTCAAAGGCAAGCTCCAGCTTTTGGATAGGGTTAAGGCGTTGATAGGCCTTGATTAAAAATGCTTCATAAGCCGGGCTGGTATCCGATCGTGCTGTCATTTGTCTCTCTTTAGCGGCCATCCTCAATTATAAATTGATTAACCAGACGTTTGTTTGATAATACTTTGAAATCGAGGCCTTTTCAAGGTTGTAATTTTTTACCTCTTTCCGCGGAACCGAACACCTCATCCAGCGCAGGCCGTAAAGCCATGCGGTTGACTTTAACAATCTCTTTCTATCCCGGTCATCTTCAAAAATTGGCATATCGGAGTTGCCCCGGAATGTGATATGGTAGACGGCATTTGGGAATTCGATACGTAAAGGTCTTGTCATTCCTAACCTGTATCATATGAAAATCGATCATTCAAGACCTGATAATCATCTAAAAAGCACCTCCCGTAGCATAGTCAAAAGAAAAACCTTATGCTATGCTACGGAATACGCCAAAATCTATTAACAAGGAGGTGCCGAATGAAATTATACGCT
>RPPU01000673.1 GCA_003819975.1 Desulfobacteraceae bacterium | reverse complement strand
TGGTTTACGGCGAATTGCAGGAACATGAAAAAGCGATTGAAACGTTTGAGCGGGGTCTGGCCGTCAATCCGAAATATTCCGATCATTATTTCGGCTTGGGTTTGCTTTATTGGAAAAGGAGCGATTCGAGCCGGGCTGAGAATTATTATTTAAAAGCCATTGAACTGAATCCCAAGAACCTAGACGCCTGTTTATCGTTAAGCGAGATCTATGTCGCGCAAGGCAAACGCGAGAAAGCCCTGGAGCAGGTCCGCCAAATCCTTGCCGTCGACCCGGAGCATCCGGTCGCGCGCGAGTATCTCAAGCAACTTGAGGGGCCCTGATCGGTTTGATGTTTGGAAAGAAAATCAATCTGAAAGTAAGGAGGAAACGAATGGAACCCGCAGTTCAATTCGAACAAAAAGAGGGCCTGGTCATCCTGACCCTTAATCGACCCGAAGAGTTTAATGCTTTTGGTTCGGAAATAGTCGAACTCATGGTAAAATATTTGAGCGAAGTAAGCACGGACCCCAAGGTCACCGGGGTGATCATTGCGGGAGCAGGAAAAGCGTTTTGCGCCGGCGGAAACTTACGGTGGTTATCCGGGTATGGCAAGAGCTATCGGCATGCTTTTCACACTCTGGCAGCTCTTTTTCATCAAGCCATGATCGAAATCCGGCGCATGCCCAAACCGGTCGTGGCCGCGATTAACGGCCTGGCAGCCGGCGGCGGGTTTTCCTTGGCCCTGGCTTGCGATTTCCGGGTCATGGAAAAAACCGCCATTCTGAAGCAGGCCTATACTTCCAATGGGCTCAGCATGGACGGCGGCGGTACTTTTACTTTACCGCGTCTGGTGGGAGCGGCCCGCGCCCTGGAGATCGCCGTATTCGACAAACCCATTTCCGCTGAACAAGCTTTGGCCTGGGGCTTGGTGACCGAATTAGCGGAACCCGGCCAGGCTCTGGAGCGGGCTAAGAGTATGCTCAAGACGATCGAGAAAATGCCGCTGACTTCTTTTATCGCTTCCAAAAAACTGATCCTGGATTCTTTCAACACTTCGATCGAGTCTCAATTGGAAAGGGAGCGGGAGCTTCTGGCGGGGTGCGCGGATTCAGCCAATGGCCGGGAAGGAATTCAGGCTTTTTTGGAAAAACGTAAACCGATGTTTAATAAATGAGATCAGTAGTCAGAAGTCAGAATTCAGAAGCAAAACTTTCTTTATGCTGGATTCTGAATTCTGTCTTCTGGATTCCGGATATTTTATTCGATGAACCCTGAGTTTGGTGGAAATGGATTTTTAAAACAGAATATGACACAGGAGAATCTAAATGAATGTTCCTTTTATCGATTTATCGCGAACCGCCCAAAAAATTAAACAGAATGTTCTGAAAGATTGGGCTGAAAAACTCGAAAAAACCCAGTTCATCGGCGGTCCCGCCATTAAAGAACTTGAAAATAAAATCGGCGAATATCTGCAGGTTAAAAAAATGATCGGTTGCAGCAACGGTACCGACGCGATTCTGGTCGGCTTGCAGGCCTTGGGTCTCAAGCCGGGGCAGAAGGTGGCGGTGACCAATTTGACTTTTTGGGCGCCGGTGGAAGCGATCGTGCAACTCGGTTGCGAGCCCGTTCTTATTGACATTGACCCGGACGATCTGCAGATGAGCTTTGAAGAATTTAAAAAGGCTTACGAGAAGTTCCGGTTTGAAGCCGCGATTTTCGTGCATTTATACGGCTGGACTTCACAACGATTGAAGGAGTTCCGCATATTCTGCCAAGAGCGCAACATTGCTCTGTTGGAAGACGCGGCTCAAGCATTTGGCGTCAAATATAACGGTAAATCCGTGTATCAGGATGCCCAAATCGGGACGATTTCTTTTTATCCTGCCAAAGTGATCGGCGCGGCCGGCGATGCCGGCGCCATCACTTCCAATGATGCCGCATTGGCAGGGCTTTGCGATTCCCTGATCAATCACGGCCGGTCGCAACATTATTCCTATGCCCACATCGGTTGGAACGGCCGCATGGCCGAGCTTCAAGCCGTCTATATTGTGCGGCAATTCGAAATCATTGAAGAGCTGCTTGCAACCCGCAGAGCAGCGGAGCAGTTTTATTTTAATTATTTCGAAAAGCACTCGAGCTTGATCCGAGTCTATAAACCGCCGCGCCAGGTTCAGGGCAACGGTTATCTGACCGTGTTTACCAGCCCGAAAAAAACCGGCGAGGAAATGGTTCAGGCGCTTAAAGCCAAGGGCATTGGTTCGGCCCGGACCTATCCGGAGACCATGGATATGCAGCCGCCGACCCGGAATGCCTTGCGGGTTTCGGATTTGAAAGTCAGCCGCGCATTCACTCAACAGGTGTTTAATTTGCCTGTTTTCGGATTTATCCGGCCGGAAGAGGCTGAAGCCGCGGCCAAGGCAACGATTGAGATATTGAAAGAATAATAAATGGTTCACGGTTCAACGGAAACGGATGACGAGAAGCTGTCATCCGGGGTTCACGGTTCAAGGTTGAAGAATAAGATTATATCATCGATGAACCCCGAACTCTAAGCTTGGAATCTATATCATGATGCAGACTTCACAAATCAGTACTCCGCCCGATTTCATCGATCTGGGCCGGGGTGATCCCCAGTTCGCGCTTTTGCCGCTGGAACTGATCCGTAAAGCAGCGGAAAAATGCCTGACCCA
>RPPU01000672.1 GCA_003819975.1 Desulfobacteraceae bacterium | reverse complement strand
GTGTAAACCGTTTTAAACTTAAAGCCCAGGGCAATGCGTTCAATCGCCTTCAGTGCGCCGCTGCCGTCATTGCCGGCGCTGATAAAGACCACGAAAGGCTTGCGGGATACTTTTCCCTCGGCGCCGTAAAAAGTGCGGTCAAAGAAGTCCTTGAGCATGCCCGACATATAACCGAAGTTCTCCGGCGTGCCCACGGCCAGGCCGTCGGCCGCCAACAGATCTTCCAGCACGGCTTCCCCGGCCTTTTTCAGAATCACCTCTGCTCCTTCGATGCTGCGCGCACCATCCGCCACGGCCAGAGCCATCTTTTCAGTATTTCCGGTTTGGGAATGATAGACGATCAATATTTTAGCCATACATTTTTTCCTGCAATTTACGGTTGGATAAAATATTTATCCGGTTTTTAAAATAATTCTCATAATAGCCGCGATTGTACTCTTTTAGAGGGTATAAAAACAAACTGTTATTAATTAATCTATTAATATCAATAGGTTAATATAGTAAGTCGCTGATACTAATAAATAATTTTATATTGACTGGCTTCGGAACGCTGATATACTGAAAGTGCATTCAGAGGTCTTTCCGAAAGGAATTTAACGATAACCGGGGAGGGGTCCGGCATGAAAGACGGGTTTTTAATAAATTCCGATTTCAGGAATGAAGGTATTTAAGGTGATAAAACCGGAAACACTGAGAAAAATTGAAATCAAAACCTTCCGGTCTTATGAAGAAGCGGATCAGGATTATGAAGATGATCTGAGCTCGCTTACTCCCGAAGAAAGAGTCTCCATTGTGGAACATCTCAGGCGACAATACTTCCTCATTAAAAACCTACCCTTGGATCTCAAGGTGAAGAGAGTCATTGAAAAAGCGCGGCTTGAGGAATGAAAGTCGTAAACCCTTTCTGATCAAACTTGAATGAGTTGGTTTTATAAATCTATTGCTTTACGTATTTACAAACCAATGTCCCGCATGCAACACTTTTCTTATCGATTTTTGCAAATTCAAAGAATCAAACTTATCACGCTAATCAAGCAATAGTTACGCCAGACGACTGAACCATTTCAAGGAGGAGAAGATGATGTTAAGAATAAAAAATGTGAATCCCGTAATTTCCTATTTTATTTTGCGCCGATTGATCGGAATCCTAGGAATCCTCTTAGCATTGGTTTGCTATGGCGGTGGGAGATTATTCTCCGATCTTTCTCTCCAACCTTCAATCAGCTTTTATTATTACACGAATGTAAGGGATCTTTTTGTGGGGCTTCTTGTCGGGGTAAGCATGTTTTTGATAACCTATAAAGGATATGAGGTCATTGATAATATCGTTTCGAATATAACCGGTATGGTAGGATTAGGCATAGCCATATTCCCTTGTCTTTTCTCAAAAGAAGTTACGATGTCCGTCGGGTTTTTTCAATTCAATCCGGAATTATCAAACACCCTCCATCTCATATGTTCCGCCTCATTTTTCGTGTTACTGGCCCTGAATTCTCTGTTTTTATTTACGCTGACCGATAAGAATAAGGAAATGACGGAAAACAAGAAAAAAAGAAATAAGGTCTACATTACATGTGGAATCATCATATTGGCATCCTTAATATCGCTTGTGTTCATTAAGCTTACGGTTGACCCGAAAATTATTGATGAGAAAAAGATCGTATTTATCTTTGAAGCCGTAATGTTGGTCTCCTTTGGTATCTCGTGGCTTGTGAAAGGTGAAACGATTTGGCGGGATCCAAAATAAAAAAGTGAACGAAAGGGCGACACAAAGCTTGTTCATCGGCGCGGTTGGGGCGTCGATGGGGTGTCGATCTTAATTCCTAATGACTTGTCAGTATTTTGATCCCTGAGAAATACACGAGATCCGTTTCATTTCATCAACAAAAGGCTTAAGGCCATGACGGCCATGCCTCCGGCCAGCCCGAACAGGCTGTCATGGCCTTTTCCATAGGCGCGGCTGGTCGGCAGCAATACATCCAAACTGATATAGACCATGATTCCGGCCACGCCGCCGAAAAGGATACCCATCATCCGGGGCGGCAGCACTCCCGAATCGCCGCCGAGCAGGAAACGCAGGACGAGAAAGGCGATTCCGGCGCCCACGGGTTCGGCTAAGCCGCTTAAAAGCGAATAAATAAACGCTTTTTTACGGTTTCCGCTGGCGTAGAAGATCGGCACGGAAACACTGATGCCCTCCGGGATATTGTGCAAGGCAATGGCCGCGGCAATGGCGACCCCGAGCTTGGGGTCCTGCAAAGCGGCCAGGAACGTGGCTAAACCTTCAGGGAAGTTGTGAATGGCGATGGCCAGGGCCGTAAACAAACCCATGCGCATGAGTTTGTTTCGGCCGGTCAAGTGGTTGTGCAGGCTGCCGCCCATGGTCGCGTAATCTCCGGAAACGGGCATTGTGGTCCGGCGCAGCGGCAGGGTCTCTTTTTCCCCATGAGTTTCATGCGGGTTTTCCGCGGCCGGAATCAGAAAGTCGATCAGGGCGATCAGCAGCATGCCGCCGAAGAACGAAGCGGCGTTGATCCAATGGCTCCAATATGGGCCGAAATCCCGCGCGAGCGCATCGAGCCCTTTGTAAAAAATCTCCACAAAAGAAACATAGAGCATCACGCCGGCTGAAAAGCCAGTGGCCACGGAGAGAAAACGGTAATTGGTTCTTTTG
>RPPU01000671.1 GCA_003819975.1 Desulfobacteraceae bacterium | reverse complement strand
CAAAGAAACCCGGGTTTCCCGGACCCGGATCGCGGCAATATCTTTTTTGGTTTTCAGATCGCAATAACCCATGGCCCCGTCCGAACTGATCAGGACGCGGATTTGCTTTTTCTCAGCCGCTGCTTTTTGCAAAAGAAGCCCGCAGCCGATGACCGCGTCATCGTCATGCGGAACCAGGAAAAGCCAAAGCTCCGGCCGCTCTTTTTCTGCGGGAAAAATATCCCCCAAATTTGCGGAACGGATCAACCCGCCCGCCTGCCGGCGCACCAGTTGAAAACCATTTTGATCGGACATGTTCCTTCCCCCTCACCTTGACTTCAGTAGGGGCAGGTTTGAAACCTGCCCCTACTCAAACTTTATTGGAACAGCATAGACATGGATACGCTTTGAAAATACAGTAACCCACAACGCGAGGGCTTCCGCCCTGGCTTGAATCTCATTTTCCAATATCTACAGCCTAATCGCCTACAGTCCATAAGCCTCCTTCTAGTACTTCCTAAGGACCCTTTTTTACAAGCCCGACTCACGTCAAATATTGTCAATCCGTGTTGTTTTCGATCTTGAACTCAAATCCAGCCTGGTCCCGCTTGACCCAAAACCGGGGCTGCGCTGAAAAACAGGTTTCTCTGCCGCGGCACACAAACTCATTTTATTTCAATAACTTACAAACCGATTCCCGCCTCCGGTTGTCGCGCTTCTTCCGCTCGAAAACCCCTCCCGAACAGCCCCGACCCGGTTTCTTCGCTCTTACCGCTTAAATGGGTCTTTGGCGTGCGCTCAGGTGTTGATTTACGGTGTTGACATAATTGAGTTCTCTGGTATTTTCTCAGAAAATATCCGGTCATCGACAATCTTTGGTCGATATTTTTAGAAAAAGCGCCCAGGCCGATTTATGTTCAATGACTTGAAATTAAAAACCAGACTTATCTTCACCTTCTTGCTGCTCAGCGTGATCCCTTTTGTTTTAATCTCGGCCAGATCGTTTCAGATTTTTTCGTCCCAGCTTCAAGAAAACACGCGCAACGCACTGATCTCCGTGCGCAACATCAAACAGACCCAATTGCTCGATTATTTCGAAAGCATCAAACAACAAACCCTGAACTTTTCCGAAAGCAAACTGGTGGCGGAAAGCCTGCCGGTTTTTCACGCGGCTTTTTTGCAACTGGCCGAAACCCCGGAAAAAGCTCGGCTCATGGCCAAAGCCAGATATTTTCCCGGTTCCGAAGAGCGCTTGCGCCAAAAAACCGAAGGCCGTTACGGCGGCCCCTATGAAGTGGCCCACGCCTCCTTTCACCCCGGGTTCTCAAGCTTTGTGCATAAGTCCGACTTCTCCGATCTCTTTCTGGTCAATCTGGACGGCGATGTTATCTATTCCGTAAAAAAACAAAAAAACTTCGGCGCCAATTTACTGAAAGAACCCTTCGCCACCGCCCACTTGGCTTCTGCTTTTAAAAAAATCACCCGCCGGATCGAAACCGACGGTCTTTCGCGCGATTCCATTGTGTTTGTCGATTTTGAATTGGACCCGGTCGGGCAAAAGGTCGTCGCTTTCCTGGCCCGGCCGGTCATTCAATTCGATTTTGTGATCGGGTATGTTATTTTTCAGCTCTCCACCGATAAGATCGTCGCCATTATGTCGGAGCGCGAAGGCCTGGGCAAAACCGGCGAAACCTATCTGGTCGGCCAGGACAATCTGATTCGTTCCAATCTGCTGCGGCCCCCGGCCGCGCAAACCCTGGAAGCGACTTTTCACGATCCGAATACGAACCGCATTCAGACCCCCTCGGTCGCCAAAGCCTTGAACGGCGAAAAAGGCTTCGCGATCACTACTTCCTATCAAAAAGACCACGTCTTGAGCGCCTATGCTCCGTTGCGCATCTTCGACGTCACCTGGGCTTTCATGGCTGAAGTGACCGAAAAAGAAGCCCATGCCGGCCTTTCCAGTTTGCGCAACGGCATCATCCTGGTGGCCATTGCCACCATCATCGTTGTGGCCCTCATGGCCCTATTCCTCTCCAATTCCATTTCCGGCCCCCTGATCGATTTGACCCGGGTCACGGAAGTCATCAGCACCGGCAACCTGGAACAAACCATTCAATACACCGATCGCAAAGACGAATTGGGCCGCTTGGCCAAAAGCTTTGCCCAGATGCGCGATTCCATCCGCGAGAAATTGGAATTAATCCAAAAGCAGAATCAGGAACTGGAGTCGAAAATCGAACTCATCAAAAAGCAAAATGAGGAGTTAAAAAAAGCGGACCAACTCAAAGACGAATTTCTGGCCAATACCTCCCATGAACTGCGCACCCCCATCCACGGGATCATGGGCATTGCCGAATCCATGCTGGACGGCGCCGCCGGAACCCTCAGCGCCCAGCAAAAAACCAATCTGAGTATGATCTTCTCCGGCAGCAAACGCCTTTCCGGTCTGATCAACGACCTGCTCGATTTTCATAAAATCCGCCACCAAGCGCTCAAGCTCGAATTGGCGCCGGTTGATTTAAAAACAACCGCCACCCTGGTGCTGGACCTCTCCCGGCCTTTGACCAAAGGCAAGAACTTGCAGCTCACGAATCAGATTCCGGATGGCCTGCCCCTGGTTCTGGCCGACCCGGAAAGGTTGGAACAAATCCTCTATAACCTGATCGGTAATGCCGTCAAATATACGCCCGAGGGACGGAT
>RPPU01000670.1 GCA_003819975.1 Desulfobacteraceae bacterium | reverse complement strand
ATCTCGTCGCCAGCCACTTCGATGCTGCCCTGGCTGGGCAAATCCAACCCGCCCAACAAGTTCAACAAAGTGGTTTTGCCCGAACCCGAAGGCCCCATGAAAGCAATAAACTCCCCTTTGGCTACATCCAGGTTCAAGCCCTGGAGCACGTCGATCGTCTCCCCACCCCGGGTGTAATGCTTGTGCAATTCCCTGACCCGGATCAAGCCGTTTTCCACTTCCTTGCCGTCGATTCGAACCATCGATAGATGCCTTTCTGGTATTTGGTTTTTATTTTTTATATACGAACTAGTTAATACAATCGCTATGGTTGATCGGTTGACCGGTTACGGGTTTGGCGGGTTACGAGTTCTTTTTTTTGCTTTTCACGTTTGCCGTTTCACGTTTCACGGTCTTCGCAACCCGCAACCCGTAACTCGCCAACTGGATAACCCAAATAACTTATTATTTTCGGATTCTGACCTTCATCCCGTCCGCCAATGCCCGCTCGGACCGCGTAACCACCTGCTCGCCCACCTGGAGCCCGGAAAGAATTTCTTGATCTGTGCCTCTGAGCACGCCGGTTTTGACGGCCCGGCGTTCCAGCCGGCCGTCTTTATATAGATAAACCACGCTCACGCCTTGATCCATTCGCACCGCTTCCTTGGGCGCCAGCAGCCGGGTCACGGGTACAGCCGAAGGCTTTGCCTCTTCTTCCAAAAACGAAACCTTCACGCCCATGTCGGGCAGGATCTTGGGATCAAGCTTATCGAACCCGATCCGCACCTTGACCGTGGCTTTCTGCCGGTCCGCGGTCGGAATGACCGTCCGCACCTTGGCCGGTATCTTCCAGTCCGGATACGCATCCAGCACGGCCGTCACTTTCTGGTTGATCGTAATTTTGGCAATATAGGCTTCATTGACATCCACTTCAATTTCGAGCGATTGCATGTCCACAATCGTGGCAATACCGGTGCGGGTAAAACCGCCGGACGACATGGGCGAAACCATCTCGCCTACCTGTGCGTCCTTGGTCACCACTACCCCGTCAAAGGGCGCGCGGATCACGCAGTTCTCCAGATCCTGCTGGCTGACCCTGACCGCCGCTTCCGCCGAAGCCACTTCGGCCCGGGATAATTCAATGCGGGCCTTGAAAGTGTCCACCTGGGCGGCAGCCTGGTCGTAACTCTCCCGGCTGATACCTCCCGAACCCAACAACTTGTGCATACGCTCCAAGGTCTTCTCGGCATTGGCCAAGCCTACTTCCGACTCCCGGATCGTGGCCGCGGACACGTCCCGTTGACGTTGAAATTGGGCCAGTCGCGCGCGTGCGTCCGCATCATCCAACCGGGCCAGGACTTGGCCCTTTTTCACGATCATGCCCTCTTCGGCCAGCAGTGCCGTGATCTGTCCCGTGATTTTGGCCGCCACCGTAGTGCGCCGCCGCGGAGTGACATAGCCGCTGGCATTCAGGACCGTGTATGCGCCGCTCGTCGATTCCACGCGTACCGCCGCGATCTCCACCAGTGCTGGCCGACCGGAAAATAAATAGAAAAAAACAACCGCGGCAAGCACGGCCGCAATGGCCAACCCGATCCATAATCCCCGCCGGCTTTCGGTCTTAACCTTGGCTTCGGGACGGATCTGCAACATGGACAGATCAGGCTGTTTATTTGAAATATTTGAATTCATGTGTCGGCTGGTCCTTTTCAACGGCCCAAACTATAAAATATGCTTAGCATTATAACAAGCCCTAAAATGTAACAAAAAGTATCATAACAGGATCCTCTAAAATTCGCCTTTTGAGGAATTGATTTTTCATATTTGGCCGATTTTTAAAGGTCCCGTAGTCGATAAAATGAATTTTAGAGATCCCCATATTATAACCCTATTAATCGTTTTTTAGGATCCTCTGTTTAAAGCGCGATCTCTTTCACGGATGTCGACAGCGCGCGGTAGCCGCCGGCCTTATTCCGAAAAGCGCTTTACCGCGGTTAACATCTTGAAAAAACGTAAATTTTAGGCAAAACTGTCGCGACTCATTTAAGATTTGACAATCCGGGTTAAGCTCTTTAAGTTGGCATTACCGTCTAATTAACAGACCGGAATTTCCGAATTTTACGAGAAAACAATGCTCTTTTTTCAGCAAATAAAGACCCTTTTCATGAAAGCCGTTTGGCAGGCCGGTTTGATCTTTTTGATCGCGGTTGTTTTAGGGCTCGGCTTCAATCAATTCCGCAAAGAAAGACTGCCCTTGGGAAGCCAATGGCAGCCGCCGGCCGTCGCTTCCGGGGAAACCATCAGCCTGGCCGAAGCCCGCGAACTCTATGCCGCCCAAAAAGCCGTTTTCGTGGACGCCCGTTCCCGCGAGTTGTTCCTGCAAGCCCATATCAAAGGCGCTTTCTGTCTGCCTGCAGAAGCTTTTGAAGAACATTTTTTTGAATTCTTAAAAGCGGTACCGCCCCAGACCCGGATCATTACCTATTGCGACGGCGAAGCCTGCGATTCAAGTCATGATCTTGCAAAACTTCTCAAACAACAGGGTTACACCCATGTCCAGGTTCTGGTCAACGGCTGGACCCTCTGGCAGGAAAACAAACTGCCCATTGAGAAATAAATGATCATGGATACCAAAATGAACCAAAACTCATTATCCAAAAAAGAAAAGATAAAAACATTCCTGGCAAACCCCTGGTGTTTCCGGATCGT
>RPPU01000669.1 GCA_003819975.1 Desulfobacteraceae bacterium | reverse complement strand
TGGATCCCAGGTGATCCTTGTGATAATAATATGTCAAAGAACCCTTGATCACGGCAACCCTGAGATTACCGCCAAAGATGTATTTGGTTATTTGGCCGGCCCTGACTTCATAATGCGTGCCGACATAAAGGGTCGTACTGCCGCCGGAGACCGTTTTCTTGATCCTTACGCCAGTTCCGTCATAGGTAAAATCGACCGTGATGCCGCCCCTGGTGATCTGGGTCGGCATGTTGTCCACGTCATAGGTCACGGAGCGGGTCACGATTTGGGCTATGTTACTCAAATCCGGCCCGGATGTCAAATTGCCGTTGGCATCATATATGAAGTTATAAGTGTTGCCGTTATAAACGATACTCGACACCGCATGCACATGCGCCGGATTGTCATAACTTCAGAGACTATATCTCCGATTCAGCCAGATAAAAAAGAAGCGGTTGAAGAATTTGATCTTCAACCGCTTCTGGTTCATGGTTGCTTTTTAGGCCATCTGAGTTTACCGCGAAAGCCTTTTCCAGCTCTCCTCTGCTGTTCTGCGTCCCGAATCTTGATCCAGAGGTGCGCTCATGGAGTCTACGGCTTTTTGACCGCGCAAGCGTGCAATACGCTCTTCAATGGGCGGATGCGTTGAAAAAAGATTCATCAAACTGCGACCGGTTAAAGGATTCACGATAAACATATGCGCGGTCTGGGGATTGGCCGACATCGGGATCTTGTGGGAATAAACCCCGAGCTTGTAAAGGGCATTGGCTAAACCCCGGGAATGACCCGCAAAATGGGCCCCGGTTTCATCGGCCAGATATTCTCGGGAACGCGAGATCGCCATCTGAATCAACATAGCGGCGATCGGCGCCAAAATAGCCATGACGAGCATGCCGACCATGCCTAATCCACCTTGATCGTCGTCATCGCGCGACCCGCCGCCGAAAAGGGCGCCCCATTGGACAATATTGGCCAAAATCATAATGGCACCCGCAATCGTGGCTGCAATGGAAGCGATCAGGATATCCCGGTTCTTGACATGCGCCAATTCATGGGCCAGGACCCCTTCCAACTCATCGCGGTTCATAAGTTTTAAAAGCCCATCGGTCACGGCCACAACCGCATGTTCCGGATTTCGACCCGTGGCAAAGGCATTGGGGGCCTCTTCCGGGATAATGTAAATTTTCGGCATGGGCATTTGTGCTTTTTGAGTCAAATTAGCCACAATTGAATAAAGTTCAGGTGCATCCCGTTCCGAAACTTCCTTGGCTTGATACATGGCCAACACGATCTTGTCCGAATACCAATAGCTAAAAAAATTCATGCCGACAGCGATAACAAAAGCGATCATCATGCCGCGTTGACCGCCCAAAAAGAACCCGATTAACACGACCATGCCGGTCAATAAACCCAAAAGCATAGCTGTTTTAAATCTGTTAAACATATGAAAAACCTCCTATTTCGGCCTTAATGATAATGATTGCCGAGGCAAAATCAAGGGAATATAATGCAAGGCCAAGATGTTGGCAAGGGGAGAATTTAAAAATCGGAAAAGCCGGCCCATGCGTAAAAAAAGCCCTATAGGCCCTAAAAAAAGGGTTTTGATCCTCCGTTCCGGCGCCTTGGGCGATACCTTAATGCTCTTACCCGGCTTGGCCGCACTCCCCAATCCGGTTGAAATCTTTGTTGCGGGCCGCTTGCCCGGCCTTGAATTTTTGAAACCTTTCACTTCCAGATGTCTGGACTATGAAAGTTCAGGGTGGCATCGGCTTTTTTCCGAAAACCCGGAACCTTTGCCCCGACCGCCCTGGCCGCAAGCAGATGAAGTAATCGCTTTCAGCGCCGGCCCGGCCGGCCGGCTGCAACCGAACCTGGAATTTTATTTTCCCCATGCCGGCATTCACCTGTTCCCGGCTTTTCCGGAACAAGGCCGAGATCTCCATGTGGCCCTTTATTTGGCGCAATGTTTGGCTGAAGCCGGGTTGACTTTGAACCCGCAACAGGCCTTTGCGGTTGCGCAACAGAAAGCGCTGTTAAACCCGGACAGCCCGCAATCCAAAACGCAAACCCTGGTTTTTCATCCGGGCTCCGGGAGCGGGCAAAAGAATCTGGGTGCCGAATTTTGGCTGCCGCTGATTAAAACGCTTGGCCGTAACTCCGGACCGTTTAAACCGGTTCTACTGCTCGGTCCGGCCGAGCAAGCCATGCGGCCCTATTTTGAAAAAACGCAAACAGAGCACGGCGCCCAAATCGTTTTTTGCCCGGAAAATCCGGACTTGATCGAGACGCTGAAAGGCGCCGCTCTTTATATCGGACACGACAGCGGCATCACCCATTTGGCGGCCATGCTGGGCCGGCCCAGTATCGCCCTTTTCAGGAATAGTTCCGTGACGCAATGGCGGCCCCTGGGGCCGAAGGTGACGGTTATCGAAGCCCAGGAACCGCTTGATGGGGTCATGGATCAAGTCCTGTGGATGGCTCAATCGTTTTTAAGCAAGGAAAACGAAGAATGAAGAATTTTTTTACCGCAGACCTCGCGCGGCGGGACAGATTGCCGCAGATAAGACTAAATCTTTCCCCGCTCGACCTGAGCGGGGAAAGGTTTTCTGCGCTACGCGAGGCGGAATAGATGAAGGCGCGTAAAAAAAGCTGATAATGGCTCCTTCTAATAAAACAATGGCCGGGCGTTGTTTATGGCAAAATACAAGCCGT
>RPPU01000668.1 GCA_003819975.1 Desulfobacteraceae bacterium | reverse complement strand
TTTTAGAACACGGTGGCTTTGGTGTTCAAAGTTCAAAGTTCAAGGTTCAAAGTTAATCTTTTTAAGCTCCCAAAAGAGCTTGTTCTCAAAAGCTCATCAACGTTAAACGTTGAACCTTGAACGGATTCACCGCCACACCTGGCGGTGAATCCAGTTAGAACCCCCGGCTTGACGTTTAGATAACATCCTCATTTCTCACCGTGCTGTCCGGCCTTACGGTGCTGCCGGTGCTGTCGGTGTTGCCGGTGCTGTCGGTGTTGTCGGTGTTGTCGGGAGCAGCGGTATCGGATTCCCTTTCTTCATAAACCCGCGTTTCAGCCAGTATTCCCAGCACAGCCAGGAATTCCTCCGGCAGGTCCGTTACTCTGCCATCCTCTCCCGTCGGGATAAGGACATCCATGAGCAGCAGGCAAGAAGAAACTAAAATACCGGCTAAACTACTCTTAGGCGAAACCTTCACGAAGCCGAGGGGAATGGGCTTGGTTACGGAAGAATCTTTCACTATGGCAACCTTGACTACCTCGACTTCACCTTTCTCATTAATGAAACACAGTTTTCCTTCCCTATTCACGAGGGCATAGGTCAACTTTGGAACCAGGCGCCAACCCGGCTTTACATTCTCATCGTCATTGTCGCTTTCTACCGGTACCGGGTCGGTATCCGAAGAATCTTTTGATATCTTTAATTCTTTAAGCAGTTTTTTCGTCGGCCTGATGACACGCCCCTCTTTATCTACCGCGACGAACGCTTTCCCCGGCTGCAAGGAAAACGGGTACAGCATATTCCGGGCGGCCCGCGATTTTACGAACAAATTTTCAAGCCCGCTAAACCGCGTGGCCTCGTCCAATGTCACCAGTTTATTTAAAGCTAAATCCATCGGCTTGCCGTAATCGCTCAGCGGTACAAACGAGATAGCTTCTACCAACGACACCCCACTCAAACCGCTATCTTCACTTACGTATTCTTTAGTTTCTTCAAACTTTTTTGTTTTAGACATTATATTCTCTCCTTAAATTTTTTATTTACTGTTAAATTTTTAATTTCCCGGCCGGGATTAAGTCCCGGCTCACCGCCGGTGAGCCATGCAAGGCCGCGGTCCCCGACCGCCGCGCCTAAAAGCCGGGAATCAAAATCCTTTTGCTCCAACTACCGGCTCGCGTTGTTGTTGGCCGGGCTAAACAGGGGGCGGACGCGCAAGATAGGGGCTGATGATATTACAAAAACCAGGTAAAATACCGGCTCCCTCCCGAACACCGGCAATATTAATCCATTTAAAGCTTTTTCCCCTAAAATCTACGTGCTGTTTAATTGTTGAAAATGAGTCCCGGGAATAAATAGACTTCACCCAATGGTTTTTTCTAGATTTCTTCATTGTGTCAACCTTTGTAATTCATTTTTACTCTTGTTTTATATTTCTCGTCAACCTTACTTTATTTTTGTTGTTCTTAAAATTGCGCTCCCTGGGCCAGGCCTTAAGCCGGGGTGTCCTTAGTCGGCTCTTTTTCCTGGACATGAAGGTGTCTGCGCCGCACCGTTTCCGGCTTTACAACCATTGCCGGCGAATAATAGACTTTTTTTCCTACCGGTTCTTGGGAATCTTTCCGTTCCTTAATATAAAAAAAGGATAATTCCGTGATTCTTGCCAAAAGCACTTGCAGTATCGCTGGGTTCTCAAGAATCCGGGGCACTTCCTCGATTTTCAAATAGCTGAAGTTGAGGGTATCTAATGGAACTTCCAGCGTTAGAGAGGAAAACATACTCCCCGTGCCGTTGATTAGCCAATTGACGTTCAAGCCGAGTTTCGTCCGGCAGTGATAAAGATATTCGAAACCCGGAAATATATTTCCTTCCTCCATTTCGGAAATAATCACGGGGTTAATATCGAGTTCCCCGGCCATCTCTTCAGTACTTAACTTTAGTGCCTCCCTGAAGGCCCTGAACCTGTCGCCAATCTCTTTCTTTAATGGCAATTCGATAGTTGGTTTCATTTGTTTCTCCTTTTGATCTTATTTTTCGATTATAATTGGTCTTGCCGCGTTGAGGAATGAACGCTTTCCCAACGCTGAAGAAAAAGTACAGGGAACAGGGGAACAGGGGCGCAGGGATGAAGAAGACCCTACAATTCTTTTTCCACCCGCACCCCGTGCCCTGTTCCCTGTACCGATTTGCGAATTTAACGGAGGTTAAATTCACCGGAAACGTGTCGAGGTAAAAACAATGAGACAGAAAGACGACCCAAAAATCAAGTAAAGGAGGTTTTATCACGGCAGCGTTAAACTCTTTGCTTGATTTAATCATCTTCCGTCTCACCGATTTATTTTGTTTGTTTTTTCGTGTCTGGGCTATTTTTCCAGCCGGTGCGCACTCCATATTATATAGTGCCACTGAGGGCACAGCGCGGCCAAAGGCCGCAACCAAAAAACATAGCCACAGAGGCCACAGAGGCACAGAGGGCACAAAAGAGCCGCGACGGGTGGTGGTCGAACCCGCCGCGGCCCAGGTGTTGTTGTCCTTTTTTCCTGAAGGTTGGAGATTAAACAAAATAAAGACAAAAAAAACTGCTTTGTTCCCGAACCCATCCCCCCGGTTTCCCACCCAAGAAACGCGGCGGCGTCCATTGTCCGCCGCCGCGTTTCCGGTTGGTCTACTAGATACCGTCACGAGAGGGATAAATAGTAGATGTCTTTCGGGGTTAAA
>RPPU01000667.1 GCA_003819975.1 Desulfobacteraceae bacterium | reverse complement strand
TCATACGTTCCCGGGGCATACCTTTTTAGGAAAGGTGGCGGACGGTTGGGATCTTTTGGGCGGGGTCCTGGGAGCGCGGGATACCCCGGGTCCGAATCACCCAGCAATTACTAGATTTGATAAGGGAGCCATCCAAGGCGATTATTTTCGCTGGTTCCTGGAGCGAATCGGGAAAAAGGAGATTAAAGCCGGCATGAAAAGAGATGAGAAGTGAAAAGATTGATAAATCGGGCCAAGCGGAGGGCGACCGGTTTCTGTTACGCCACATTCAGAGGGCGTAGCGTGTCCGGAACGCTCCAATAACTGCCAATGCCCTTATCCTAACAGGGCGCTGGATAGGTAATAGATTTCGGCTGCGGCGTCGGCCCGGGTCCCGGGGTTTGTTGAAGGCTATCACCTTAAAGGCTATTTGTTTCAGCATGTTATAATTTATTAGATTCTGTAAAATTCATCACCGTGTCGCCAACCCACTAAAACGGCATAATAAAATCGAAAAATCCTGGATTAAGACAATCCGGTTTGCCTTGGATTATTTTAAATTTGATTGCAATACGGCTTGGATTATTGTAAATTGTACTAATTATACGGCTTGGATTTTTTAACGATTAAGGTTTATATGAAACGAACCATTGACGAAGAATTAAAAAAATGGCGGGTCGATCCGCGGCATAAGGTGCTTTTGGTGCGGGGCGCGCGGCAGGTGGGCAAGACCTATTCCATTCGAACGCTTGCGCAATCATTTGAAAACCTGCTGGAAGTCAATTTTGAGGAACATGAAGATGTAAAAACCTTTTTTAACGGTCCATTGTCCCCGGAAGGCATCCTTGAAAAGCTGACGGCCTATTTCGGGGTGCAGGTTCATCAGGGCAAAACCTTGCTTTTCTTCGATGAGGTGCAAGCGTGCCCCAACTGTCTCCGGTCACTGCGCTTTTTTTATGAGAAAATGCCGGGGCTGTACGTGGCTGCGGCCGGTTCCCTTCTGGAGTTCGCGATTACCGAAATTCCTTCTTTCGGGGTCGGCAGGATTTCATCGTTGTTCATGCACCCGTTGTCGTTTTCCGAATTTCTCCAGGCTATCGGCATGGAACAGCTTGCCGCGCTCATCTCGGGGTCATCGACAAAAAATCCTATTGATCCGGTTTTGCATCGGAAGATTTTGGATCATCTGCGCGTTTATTGCGCCATCGGCGGCATGCCGGTTGTCGTGGAGCATTATCGGAATTCACGGGACCTCCGCAAGTGTCAACAAACTTTGGATGAAATCATTCTGGGATTGCGCGATGATTTTTCGAAATACCACAAGAGAATCTCTCCCCAAAGATTAAATGAAGTATTTGAGTCCGCGGCCCTACAGGCCGGCTGCAAATTTAAATATGCAACGGTCAATCCGGACAGCACGCATAACGAATTGAAAAAGGCGCTGGAGTTGTTGGTCCGGGCCGGCTTGGTTTACCGTATTTTTCATACGGATGCGCGGGGTGTTCCGTTGGGGGCGCAAGTCAATCCGCGACGTTTCAAGGTTCTGCTCTTTGATATCGGTATTTATCAGCGCCTGGTCCATCTCGATATTCCCGCTTATCTCGTTTCCGGCGATGCGGCGCTAATCAACAAGGGACCGGTGGCGGAATTGTTCTGCGGGTTGGAGTGGGTAGCCAACAGCCCGACGCACCGGCAGCCGCAACTTTTCTACTGGCACCGGGAAGCGCGCAACAGTAATGCCGAAGTGGATTATGTGATCCAACAAGGGAATGCCGTCGTTCCCGTTGAAGTTAAAGCCGGAGTCCGCGGCGCCATGCAAAGCATGCGCTTGTTTTTAACGGAACGCAATCTGCAGCGGGGTATTCGTGTTTCTCACGAAAATTATTCGAGCTATGGGGCCATTGAAACGGTTCCTTTATACGCCGCAGGCAATATGGCCGAGACGGCATGAGCTTGCGCGTAAAAATCGGGACCACTTTGCCCGGTGGCTTGTCGCCCCGGGGTCGGATCAAGATAACTAATAAGTAACGCCAAATATGAAGGAGGGAGAAGATATGAGAACAATACTTTTAACGTTCATGATCTTCAGTCTTTTATTCGGATCCTTTGCCGGCTACGCTGAGTCGCAGAAAACCGGCAATACCCCACCGGATGAAATATTTAAAAAGAAAATAATCGGGAAATGGTATACCGCGGATCAGTCGTCGTATACGATAGCTTCTTTTGAGAAAGGCGGAGCATACAGGGAATGGGCCTATGAAAATGAAAAAAAACAGAAACTTTTGCATACATTGAAAGGCGAGTGGCAAATCGAAGGTTATACATTATATATTACATTTCTAAACAGCCAAGTCACGCCGCCTGTTCTGGGGGTGACCTTTGGCGCGACGACTGAAATCAAAGAGATTACGGAATTCACTGACAATGTTATCACTTATTCGGATGAAGACAAATACATGAAATTTTACGTAAGAATAAAAGAATGAGGAGAAAACTAGGGGCCCGGCCATATTGACAAACTCACATAGCCCTGGGGCCGGATCAAGGCAACTGATTGATATTAAACTTTAATCGTTGAAAATTGAGTTGATTTTTGATCTTAGAACGGCATTTTTGGGCATCAAAAAAGGATGAGGGGTCACCTATTAAAAGGCCCCTTGTCAAGGGAAAAAGATACCTACTGCACGGAAAATATCTTCCCCCGTGACACTATAAAGCG
>RPPU01000666.1 GCA_003819975.1 Desulfobacteraceae bacterium | reverse complement strand
GCGGTTCGCAAAGCGATTGGACGCTCGGATGTATAGCTATGGAAGACCCGGACATCATCGAGCTGTTCGATCAAGTGCAGGCAGGCCTGCGGGTGGAGGTTTTTCAATCCGGCCAGGCCGATCAGGCGCTCAATCGTTCCGCTTACCTGAGTGAAAAAATATTGGAAGGAGCCCAAAAACAACTTGAGCGTCCGGCTCTTTATACCCAAGAGGCCTGCGCCATCATTAAAATGGATTACCCTTGGGGCGATATTTCCAAAGACCAGGCTGTATGCACGGATATTGTTATCAGAGCTTTACGATATGCGGCTTTGGATTTACAAACGTTGCTGCATGAAGATATCCTGACCCATCCGGACGATTATCGGGCTGGGATCCAAAAACCCAATTATCATATTGACCACCGGCGCACACGCAATCTGCAGCTTTATTTGCAAAAACACAGTATGAATCTTTCAAAGGAGATGAATCCGCAAACCTTGAATGAATGGCGACCGGGTGACATCGTCACTTTGGATACCGGGATAGCAAACGGGACCGTCTACGATCACATTGGAATTGTCGATCGGGTCGTAAATGAAAAAGGATTTCCCAAGTTGATCAATATTTGGACCATCGGATATTCCACCGATTCAATGAACCTGCTTGGAGGCAGTTATCCACAGGTGGTGGGGCATTTTCGCATGACGCATCCGTTCGATTATGAATGATGTTTTTTTGATCCTGAAAAACCCAGGATCAAAAAAGAGGTCATTCCGGCAATGATTTTAGCCGGAACATAAATTCACTTTTGCATTTATCGACAATCTTTTGTCGGTATTATGGAATAAAAAGCCTATGGAACAAGACCAATTCATTCCGGGATTGCACGCCGTTAAGGAAGTTCTTTTAGGCGGAACCGGAATCAAAGAGCTTTGGGTGACGGCGAATAAAACGAACGAACGTTTGGCCGAGATCCTGCAATTGGCCGGCGAGCGTCGGGTTCCGATTGTTTATAAAACCCAAACCGAGCTGGAGCGGTTATTCCCTGACTTGGCTCATCAGGGAGTCGTGGCCTTAGCCGAGCCGTTTGCTTATTGCGATTTGTCTTTTTTGATCAAGCAAGCCCTGAAAAAAACCGATGCAGGCTTGTTGTTGGCCGCGGACCATATTACCGATGAGGGCAATCTGGGCGCGTTGATTCGGACCGCGGCTTCTTTCGGCGCGCACGGCCTGATTTTGCCCCGGGACCGTTCCGCTCAAATCACGGCAAAAGTACTGAAACGTTCTTCCGGGGCGCACGTATTCCTGCCCATTACGCAAGTCGTCAATCTGGGGCGGACCTTGGATGAATTAAACAAAAATGGTTTTTGGGTTATCGGCGCGGCCGGCGAAAGTGCTTATTCGATTTACGAATTCGATTGGCGCCGGAACCTGGTTTTGGTTTTGGGCAGTGAAGATAAAGGGTTGAAGCCATCCACTCGCTCCCATTGCCATCAATTGGTCGGCATTCCGGTTCAAGGGTTCCGGGGGTCGTTGAATGTATCCGTAGCCGGCGGGGTTATTCTCTCTGAAATCCTGCGTCAGCGCGCCTATGTCAGATAAGCAGGATAGACTATAGGCCTTTGGGCTGCAGGAAAAATCATTCACCACAAAGGACGTAATTTCAAAATGCCCTGAAATTACTCCAGCGACCCTAAGACACAAAGTTGAAGAATTAATATTTAAAAATCTTGGAGCCTTAGGACCCGCGTCAAAATAAGTTGAACCATAAAGGGTTGTAATTAATTAAGGCGTAAGGTCGATTTTGGAATGCGGCGACCAGGGCGGACGCCCTCGGGTGACGCGTCGCCGCTTTAAAAGCGCGGACCAGGACAGGAGTCCTCGTGTGACGCGTCCGCGCATTCCAAAAGGTCTTTACTCGTTAAAATTGTTCAAGTTATTTATGCGCAATGCCTTAGTGGTGAAATATTTTGACCTGAGGATATCTCAAAAGACTGTTTTAAGAAAAAATTGATTTTTGAGATATCCTGCTTTAAGCTGAATTTGACTTATTAGATACTACAACCTAAACGCCTGAGTTTATCTCCTTGACGTATTCATCTATTTCCAGCGCAATTCTTTGAACCAGACCCGCGTAGCTCTCATTATCGCCCCGCCGCACGGCCAGTTCCAAACGAAAAGCTTCATCGGAAATGCGACCCACGCCGGAATAGGCCGCCCGTTTTTTGATTTGACGGGCGTGCGTTTCAATGGCGTCTTCCAAGCCTCGGTTTAAGGCTTCCTTGAGCAGAACCAACTCCTGGGAGATTTGTTCGAAAAAGTGTTTTCCGGTTTTAGGCGACCCGTCTTTAGGGTTATAAACGGTTCCGGATGCGAACTCCATTTGTTCCGGTTGAAGAGGGTTGTTGTCGGCCTTTGTTTGGAGAGAAACCGGTAAATGGCGTTCTATCAATGCAAAAAGCTCTTCCCAGTCGATCGGTTTATCGGCGCAGGCATTGATGCCGGCCGCTTGATAGCGTTCGCGGTCTGTTTCCATGTTTCCGGCTGAAAGAGCGATAATCGGCACCGGGTTGCCCGTTTCCCGGATCAGACGGGCCGCCGAGACGCCGTCCAGCCCGGGCATCTGAATGTCCATCAGCACCAGATCAAAGGCTCCCGCTTGAGTCGCATGAACGGCTTCCCGGCCGTCAAGCGCTGTTTGAACGTCATACCCTTTTCTT
>RPPU01000665.1 GCA_003819975.1 Desulfobacteraceae bacterium | reverse complement strand
TTCGGTATAGCCCCGATAGGAGGCGCATGAATCATTGGCGCCTTGATCCTGTTCAACCGGCTCCGAAATAAAAGTAACAAGTGGCTTTTCAGGATTAAACCCGATTTTTTTTACCTCATCTGCCGAATTTTGATTTTTCCGTTTGTGATAATCGTCCCACAGAGAGGCCAATGCCGGCTGGCCGGTGATAATCAGATTGGTATTGGCAACCCCGCTTTTTACAGCTTCATGATATGCAAGGTCATCAATAACTGTATAATAATACGGCTGGAACATGGTTTTATTATCATTTTTCATCCGCAGTTCATATCCGGTCCAATTATCAAGAATATGAATCACTGGAATTTCAAGTGCTTGGGCCCGCCTGGCGATACGCAAAGGCAACATATCGTGGACACTAGAGCTAAAGACCAAGACGCCGATGTCGTTTTTTTTGATGAAATCGTCAATCGACGGCACACTCTTTTCATCTTCAAAATGGATGCTCTCCCATTCGGGACGAATTTCATTCGCGATATACCCATGCCGGAGGACTAAAAAAGGGCATGCTTTTTCATGACATCGCAAGACAACCGGCAGCAATGCCCGCGCGCCCCCGACATCGCCTGAAGCAAACAGCACCTTCATGAATGAGACGACCCTTGTTTTTCTCTGACTTGATGCATAACCGATTGTGCGTTCCTGGCGGTCATAAGATTGCTGACGGGAAAATTTTTCCCTTCATGGCACTCAATCAAATCCGATAAGGCCCTGTCCATACTGCCGTGAAATCCGCCTTGCTCGAAATTTGTGATTTTTTCGTTTTTAAGCCGATAGAAACCGGGATATTCCTCATTTTCAATTTTTTTCTCAAGCATCATGGTGGCGCCTCCATAAAGAATTGATGCGCGCCCCGATTCGAAAATCAATGCAATATCGATGCAATGATACGGCAGCGCCATTCCCGAAACCATGACCTCGATCCCGTTCTTAAACGCCAATGAAAAGGAAGGGCTGCTGGTTTCGCGAAAGGTCATGATTTGATTCACTTCATATTCAAGGCCGTTTCCGACAATATAGAAAAGCATGTCGATAACATGCGATCCGTTCGTTTCCAAACCTCTTGAATAATTTATCTGAATCATGACGCATTTCCCGAATAGCCCGTTTTCGTAAAGGGACTTCAGCTCGAAATATGGGTCCGAATAACGCCTCTGGTAATTGACGAGAATCGTGCTTCGGTTGCGATGCTTCGATTGCTCTTCAATCAGATTATCGAGTTCCTGTAGAGAAAGCGCCGGCGGTTTTTCCAGCCAGATCATGGGGATTCCATTCGCCAGACAATACTTGACTTGTTTGAAATGATTTTCCGGGGGAGAACAAATGCTGACAACATCCGGTTTCACGGATTCGATTAATTCTTCAAATTCCGGAAAAGATGGGACTCTAAAAAATTCTTCAAATTCCTTCCGGTCCGCTTCGTTTGGAGAGCATCCGCCGATCAGATTGATCCGATGGTTGTTCATATAACTCGAGGCATGCGTACGAGAAGTATATAAATCAGGTTTATGGCAATCAAATCGCCACGCGATATTACCTAAACCGACAATCGCCGCCTTATAAACCGTTCGCATCTATTTTATCAGATCCCAACTCAAGGGGGTCCCGCGCAAAATCGGCTTTGCCGCTTTTCGTCCGATAATTTCATCCAGATGTCTCGTATGCAAACCGTGCGCCGGACGAATGGATCTGACATTCGACAAATCGAATTTCTGGCCTGCTTCCATATTTTCAACGACAAAAAGCGATCGCCTGAATTTTAAGCTGTGTTTCTCTTGTTCCGTAGTTTCATAGGAAATCTTACCGAGCGCTTTTTCAGCTTCCCGAACGGCCCTGACCATGTTTTTGAATTCTTCTTTTTCCAACGAAAATAAATTATCGGGGCCCGGCACGGAACGGGAAAGGGTAAGATGTTTTTCTATAATGCAGGCTCCGAGAACAACCGCGGCCACCGGAGCCGTGATGCCGAGTGTATGATCCGAAAGCCCGGCCGGAACGTCAAAAATTTGAGACAAATGCGGAATGGTACGTAAATTCATTTCCTCCGGCGGAGCCGGATAGGCACTGGTGCATTGAAGCAGCGCTATTTGTCCGCATCCCACCGAACGCAGAGTTTGAACCGCCTCCTCGATCTCCACAAATGCAGCCATACCGGTAGACAAAATGACGGGTTTGCCCGTGGCGGCGACCTTTTTAAGCAAGGGTATATCTACGAGCTCAAAAGACGCCACTTTATACGCCGGGACATTCATAGCTTCCAGAAAATCGACCGCCGAATGATCAAACGGCGTGGAAAAACAGGCGAGGTCCAGTTTTTCAGCCAATACTTTAAGCTTGGGCTGCCATTCCCATGGCGTATGAGCTTCGCGGTAAAGTTCATAAAGATTTTTACCTTCCCAGACCGTACCCTTGCCGATCATGAAGATTTCATTCCGGCAATCGATCGTGATGGTATCCGGTGTATAGGTTTGGAGCTTAACCGCATCGGCTCCCGCTTCTTTGGCCGCCTCAATCAGCTTGATTGCTTGCCCGAAATCCTGATTATGATTCGCCGAAAGTTCGGCGATGATATAAGTAGGCCAGCCCAACCCGATCTCACGGTCCCGAATCTTAATGCTTGGCATGCGCCTTATCCTCGTTAAGCAAATATTTCATGACCACTGCGTTTTTTCCATGGTGAAAGGAC
>RPPU01000664.1 GCA_003819975.1 Desulfobacteraceae bacterium | reverse complement strand
GCACCTCGATGTCGGCTCATCGCATCCTGGGGCTGGAGCAGGTCCCAAGGGTTTGGCTGTTCGCCAATTAAAGCGGTACGTGAGCTGGGTTTAGAACGTCGTGAGACAGTTCGGTCCCTATCTGTTGTGGGCGTAGGATATTTGAGAGGATCTTTCCCTAGTACGAGAGGACCGGGATGGACGAACCTCTGGTGTTCCAGTTGTCGCGCCAGCGGCATAGCTGGGTAGCTAAGTTCGGAATGGATAACCGCTGAAAGCATCTAAGCGGGAAGCCAACCTCAAGACTAGATATCCCTTTCTGATGGCGACATCAGAGCTAAAGACTCCTTGTAGACCACAAGGTTGATAGGCCAGATGTGTAAGTATGGTAACATATTTAGCTTACTGGTACTAATCGGTCGTGCGGCTTGGTCATTTTTTTGCCCTTTTATGCGAATTTTCATTTGGGTGGAATTGCATTGCTCGGTATTTCATTTATAGATTTTTCGGTGGTCGTCGCGAAGTGGTCACACCCGTTCCCATCCCGAACACGGAAGTTAAGCTCTTCAGCGCCGATGGTACTGCGTGGGAGACTGCGTGGGAGAGTAGGACGCTGCCGAAATTTAATTTTAGACCCCTTTCATATGAAAGGGGTTTTTTTTTGTAAATCAGTGGTATACCCCCTTGAGGGCCTCCTCAGGCATCAAAGTTCCTATAATCCGGACCACAACGGCAAGGTTCCTATCGCCAATAATTCCCTTAGGAAAGTCGTCGTTGGTTCATTATTTTTTAAAACGCACCCTTGACATATCCCGATAAGTATTTAATCTTTATAATTAAATATTCGATACATAGGTTTTGACAGCCCTTATTTATTCAACATTTTTGTTCCACAAATCAAATATTTTTAGAAAGTCATAGATTAATAAATTTTTAAGCCAAAGGAGATAAAAATGAAAGTAAGACCATTACATGACCGGATTATCGTAAAGCGAATGGAAGGCGAACAAAAAACAAAGGGCGGTATTATCATTCCGGATACGGCTCAAGAGAAACCCATTGAAGGAAAAATTATTGCCGTTGGAAACGGTAAAACCCTTGAAAATGGTAAAGTTCTTCCTCTTGAAGTAAAAAAAGGCGACAAAGTTCTTTTTGGAAAATATGCGGGTACTGAAATCAAAATCGACGGTGAAGAACACTTAATTATGAAGGAAGATGATATTATCGCCATCATTGAATAATATTGAAGAACATATTTAAGACATAAATCGGAAAAAGAGAGGAGAAAAAAATGGCAAAAGAGATTAAATACAGCCAAAAGGCAAGAGAATCCATGTTAAGAGGTGTTGATATTCTTGCCGATGCCGTAAAAGTGACTTTAGGACCCAAGGGAAGAAACGTTATTCTGGATAAATCCTTTGGATCGCCTAATATTACCAAAGATGGGGTAACCGTAGCCAAGGAGATTGAGCTGGACGACAAATTTGAAAATATGGGCGCCCAAATGGTTAAAGAAGTGGCTTCCAAAACCTCCGATGTGGCCGGCGATGGGACGACAACGGCTACGGTATTGGCGCAATCTATTTTTAGAGAAGGATCCAAACTGGTCACGGCCGGTGTAAATCCGATGGCTCTTAAGAGAGGCATTGAAAAAGCGGTTGCCGTAACCATTGAAGAATTAAAAAAACTTTCAAAACCCACTAAAGATCAGCAGGAAATTGCCCAAGTCGGCACAATTTCAGCAAACAATGACAGTACGATCGGCAATATCATTGCCGAAGCCATGAACAAAGTTGGAAAAGAAGGCGTTATTACGGTCGAAGAAGCCAAAAGCATGGAAACGACTCTCGAAATCGTCGAAGGAATGCAATTTGATAGAGGATATATCTCTCCATACTTTGTAACCGATCCGGAGAAAATGCTGGTTTCTTTAAATGATCCTTATATTCTTTTAAATGAAAAAAAGATCAGCACGATGAAGGATTTAATTCCACTCTTGGAACAAATTGCCAAAATCGGCCGACCGCTTCTGATCATCGCTGAAGATGTAGAAGGTGAAGCTTTGGCAACATTAGTTGTTAATAAGCTGCGGGGAACTTTAAAGTGTACGGCTGTGAAAGCCCCCGGATTCGGAGACCGTCGGAAAGCCATGCTTGAAGATATCGCAATTTTAACCGGCGGCAAAGTGATTTCGGAAGACTTGGGTTTGAAACTCGAAAACGTGAATTTAAATGATCTTGGAACAGCCAAGACGATTAACATCGATAAAGATAATACCACGATCGTTGACGGTGGCGGCAACCGTAAGGATTTGGAAGCCAGGGTGAAACAAATCCGGGCTCAGATCGACGAAACCACTTCCGATTATGACAGGGAAAAACTTCAGGAAAGATTGGCTAAATTGATCGGTGGGGTGGCCGTTATTAATGTCGGCGCGGCAACCGAGACCGAGATGAAAGAAAAAAAGGCTCGTGTCGAAGATGCATTGAACGCCACCAGAGCAGCGGTCGAAGAGGGGATCGTTCCGGGTGGCGGTGTCGCCCTTGTCCGTTGTTTAAAAGCTCTGCAAAAAATTCAATTGGAAGGCGAGGAGCAGAGTGGCGTTAAACTGATTATGCGGGCTTTGGAAGAACCGTTACGTCAGATTGCCAATAATGCCGGGGTGGAAGGCTCCGTTGTGGTTGAAAAAGTCAAAGAAGAAAAAGGATCTTTTGGCTTTAATGCGGAATCTTGTGAATATGAAGACTTGATGAAGGCCG
>RPPU01000663.1 GCA_003819975.1 Desulfobacteraceae bacterium | reverse complement strand
GTAACCGTCAAACCAACCCATCTTTCACTCCGTGAAATCACATGCTACAGTCATCTCCAGGCTGTTTTGAACGATCAGCCATAGGAGATGACATACCATGCGAACCAAAAGCGATCATTGGCAAAAAACAATTCAAGCGCACATCAAAAGCGGCCTCAGCGCCGCCGCCTTCTGCCGCCAAAGAAAAATCAATATTTATCAGTTCCGTTGGTGGCAACGCCGCTTCCGAAAAGATGAAACCAAATCCTTGAAAACAAAGCCCGGCGACTTCCTCCGATTAATGCCTGATTCGGAACCGCAACGTGACCGCAAAAGCGGTATTCAACTTTATTTCCCAAACGGAATCCGAGTCGAAATCGAGCCCGGATTCGATCCGGCCGCCTTGCGGAATGTTATGGCGGCGATTCAAGTCGATCAGGCAAATCCCTTATGATCGGTCTTATTGCCTCTACCCGTATTTATCTTTATCGGCTGCCCTGCGACATGCGCAAGTCCTTTGACGGCTTGTGCGGATTGATCCGCTTCGAACTATGCGCTGACCCTTTATCCGGGGCTTTTTTTGTGTTCGTCAATCGTCGCCGGCACATGCTCAAAATTCTTTATTGGGACCGCGACGGTTTCGCCATCTGGCATAAAAAACTGCAAAAGGGATGTTTCAACACCCCTGAAATCATCGCCGCCGACGGCCGCATCGATCGCCTGCAATTGACTCTGCTCCTTGAAGGAGTGGTCCCGAAAAAAGTGAATAAACGGTTCATTCTTGAAAAATAGTTCTTGTACATTCAAGTGCTTTATGTTAAAAACTTCTTCATGTTTACGTCCCTTGCAGAGGCCAACGCCTACATCGAACAGCAGCAATTGCAAAATGCGGAACTCACCAAGCAGTTGGAGTCCGCTCGGCGTTCGCTTTCCCTGCTGCAACATCAAGTGGAACAATTGTTGCGCCGGGTCTACGGCCGAAAATCGGAAAAAATGGACCCCAAACAATTGATCTTCCAATCCATGATGCTTGAAACGCTCAAGAATCGTGAGAACGAAGCAGAAGCGGTTGTTTCTTCCCAACCCGAGCCGGTCCTTGCCAAGCAGATCCATAAATCTTCCTCGCCCAGACAACATCCCGGCCGCATCCCGATCCCGGAGCATTTGGAACACCGGGAAATCTTCCTGGACATTCCCGAAAAAAACAAGATTGATCCCGAGACCGGGAAACCGTTAAAACAAATCGGCGTTGAAACCTCCAAGAAACTGGAATATCAACCGGGCAAATTGATCGTCAATGTGTATAAACGGCCTAAATATGCTTCTCCGGACAGCACTGCCTCAAGCGGTATCATCGTGGCGCCCATGCCGGATCATCCGATCCCGAAGTGCAAGGCCGACGTGGGTTTACTGAGCCATATCATTGTCGCTAAATTCGCCGATCATCTGCCCTGCTATCGGCTGGACGGCATTTTCGAGCGCGAGGGGGTGACGATCCCCCGGGCCACCCAAGTCAGTTGGATTATCAAGACTTATGAGAGTATTCGGCTCCTGGAGGATGTGCTGAAACAGGCTGTGATCGAGAACGACGTGATTTTCACCGACGATTCGATCATCCCGCTTTGGATCAAAGGCCGCGGCAAGCTAAAAAAAGGCCGTTTATGGGTCTATGTGCGCGGCGATCCGCTGAAGCCGTTGATCGCGTTTGATTTTTCGCCCGACCGCAGCAAAAAGCGGCCTTTGGACTTCCTTAAAAAATACAAGGGTTATGTCCATGCCGATGCTTATGGCGGGTATGACGAGCTTTTCCGGCTGCCGGGCATCATCGAAGTGGCTTGCTGGGCGCATGCAAGGCGTAAGTTCGACGAGGCGGTTTCCTCACGCTCAAAGGAGGCAACCGAAATCATCCTGCAAATTGCAGGCATTTACCAAGTGGAAAAGGCTTGTGCCAAGATGAAACCCGATGAGCGCCGCGATTATCGTAAGATACATGCCACGCCGATCTTGGACGGCATTTTTAAAAGGATCGAAGAGTTGAAGCTTAAAAGCCTTCCTTCCGAGCCTTTGCGCAAGGCCTTGGATTATGCGCTCAATCAGCGCAAGGCTTTATGCCGCTATTTAGAAGACGGTCGTTTGAAACCGGACAACAACACGGCGGAAAACGCCATTCGACCCCTGGCCTTGGGTCGTAAGAACTGGTTGTTTGCGGCCAGTGAAAAGGGAGCGCACGCCACGGCTTTGTTCCTTGGGCTGATCCAATCCTGCAAGGCAAATCATATCAATCCTTGGGAGTATCTGGATGATGTGTTGCGACGCATCATGAGCCATCCCGCTAATCGATTGCGGGAGCTTTTACCGGATCAATGGAAGCCGTTGAATAAAGATCGGTAAGAAATCGGTATTCAGTTTTTTTGAAATAACTCCAATTTTCAAAGAACATCGCTTTTCCTGTTCGAGGCGTATTATCTTATACCGGTCAAATCAGTTTGTTAAGATGGGTTGGTTTGACGCTTACCGCGCTATTTCCCAGGGCATTTCCTGGGGGGCGAAATCGCCCGCTGAAGCATAACAATAGGTGCAGCGCAGATTGCAGCGGTTGGTCAGAAACAGGACAGCCGCCTCATGGCGCCATTGGCGTTGCTTGTATTCGTCTTCAGGCAGGTCGGCCGGAGTGAAAAAACCAAGCCGGTTCAAAGCGGCGAGCGGCTGGCCGGCCATATCCCGGCTTTCCGGAAGCGGCTCCTGTTCCCGGCAATAGCGCT
>RPPU01000662.1 GCA_003819975.1 Desulfobacteraceae bacterium | reverse complement strand
GGTTTTGACTACTTCCTGGGGATCTTCCTGGGCGATAAAATAAAAGTCGGTCAACTCCGGGCCGCCCGCCGGCAGAGCCGGCATGAGGCCGGCGTTGATCTTGTGGGCATTGACGATAATCAGGCTCTCTTTGGCCTGGCGGAAGATCTCGTTCAGTTCCACCACCGGCGCCAATCCGGAGCCGATAATGTCTTTGAGCACATTGCCGGCGCCGACCGAAGGCAGCTGGTTGACATCGCCCACCAGGATCAGGGTCGCCCGGGGCGGCAAGGCCCGCAGCAAATAGTGCATCAGGAGCAGGTCGATCATGGAAGCTTCATCCAGGATCAGCAGGTCGCACTCCAGGGGCTTTTCTTCATTGCGTTGAAAACCGCCTTTTTGCAGGGAATATTCCAAAAGGCGGTGAATGGTTTTGGCTTCAAAACCGGTGGTTTCGGCCATGCGTTTGGCGGCCCGGCCGGTGGGCGCGGCCAGGAGCACTTTGGCCTTAATGCGCGCGAAGATTTTCAGAATGGCGTTGATGATCGTGGTCTTGCCCGTGCCGGGCCCGCCGGTGATCACCATCATTTTTCGTCCGGTCGCAACTTTGATCGCCTCGCGTTGTTGCGGAGCCAAAGTGATGCCGAGACGTTCCTGGACCCAAGCCACTGCTTTTTCCGTGTCCATGGGCCGAATCGATTTGGGGGCCGACACCAGGGTCTTGAGATAGCGGGCCACGCCGGTCTCGGCCAGATGGAATTTGGCCAGGTAAACGGCCTTGTTGTTCTCGCGGAACTCCTCCGGATTCAGGTTCAGATCCTCGACGGCGATTTTACGTTCCAAGGTAATGGCGTCGAACCCTTGGATCACGACCTCCCGCTCCACTTCCAGGATTTCGCGGCTTTTTTCGACCAGCAGATTGTACGGGTAATAGACGTGACCCTCCTCGGAGAGTTGTTGCAGCACATAGAGGATGCCGGCCTGGACGCGCACCTCCGCATCTTCGGCAAAGCCGAGTTTCCGGGCGATGGTATCCGCGATCACAAAACCTATGCCGAAGATATCTTGAGCCAGGCGATAGGGGTTGGTCTTGACTACGGCAATGGCCCGGTCGCCGTATTGCTTGAAAATTTTAACGGCATAACCGGAACTGACCCCGTGGGACTGCAGAAAGAGCATGACCTGACGGATTTCTTTTTGATCGTTCCAGGCTTGTTGGATCATTTGGATTCTTTTTTCGCCGATCCCCTCCACTTCCGTTAAGCGCGCAATCGCCTTTTCAATGATATCCAGAGTTTCTTTGCCGAATTTTTTGACCATGCGCTTGGCCATGACCGGGCCGATGCCTTTGATCAGTCCGGAACCCAGGTATTTCTCGATGCCGTGCGCCGAAGCCGGGACCACGGATTCATAATGGGTGAGCTTGAGCTGCCGGCCATATTTGGGATGGTTGACCCATTCGCCCTGGACCCTCAGAATTTCACCCGGCATGGGGGTCAGCAGATTACCGACCACCGTGATCAGGTCGGGTTGGCCCGCGACATTGAGCTTGGCGATGGTAAAACCGCTTTCGTCATTGGTGTAGGTGATGCGTTCGATTTGTCCCTGCAGTTCAACCGGCATAGTGAACCTTATAAACAGGATTAAGCTTTACAATGGAGAGCATATTTCTTTTTATATGTTAAATCGTTTTTGAATTCAAATCATTCTTAATATGATGAATCCTTAAGATATTGGAGGCAGATAATAAGATTTAAATACGGCCAAAAAAATAATTGACAATAGGTATAATAATACGTACAATAATAAGTATAATTTCAAAGGAGGGTATGGAGCATGTTGGTTGATACGGCTAAAATGATTCCGATTACATTATTGCAAAAGGAATTGACTAAAAGGATTAGAGGGGTTGCGGATAACGGTGAAACTCTGTATATTTTAAAAAATAATGAAATGGAAGCGGTTATCCTGCCTCCACAAGAATACGAATATTTGCAGAATTTAAGCGAACTTTTCGAGTATTTTGAAATCGATTCGCTGGTCAAAAGCCGTCTGAAGAATTACGATCCATCGAAAAATATCAGCTGGGAAGAAGTGAAAAGCCATGCTTTATCGGATTGAATTTATTCCCCAAGCGGCTGAAGATTATAAAAAGCTTGACGGCAGTGTCCGGAAAAAAGTTGATAAAAAAATGGAGGAATTGAGTAAGAACCCATTTTTAGGCGAGTTTTTAGGGAACAAATTTAATGTCGATCTGACCGGATTTTATAAAACATATGTCGATCGAAAAAAAATAAGAATCGTTTACCGATTGATCGCTCAAGAAATTGAAATTGTCGAAATTTGGGGCATCGGCAAAAGAGAAAAAGAAGAAATATACAGGATCATCGGCGAGAGGTTAAAAAGAAAAAAAACATAACGGATTTTTTGCCGCTTTGAAAGCAATGTAACGGATGGGATGCGCAGTTCAATCTTTTACAGGGGAGGTTAGATGAATAACATGAATATCCTAATCGCTATGGATGAATCGGAAAACGCCCTGCGGGCCGTGGAATATCTGGCCAAATATTTTACCCCCGACCACCGGGTGACTCTTTTTCACGTGATGGTCGACAGCCAGGCGATCTGCAATTTAAGCAGCCCGGAGCTGACGCCCTATTTTCTGGCGCAACAAGCCGGACTTTGCACTCTGGATGACAAGAAAAAAGAACTGGTGCAAAAGGCGCTGGAGCAGGCCCGGGATGTGCTGATGCAGGCCGGTTT
>RPPU01000661.1 GCA_003819975.1 Desulfobacteraceae bacterium | reverse complement strand
TGCATTACCGGTGGTAACGCGGGCAAAGCGGCGATACCGCAAACCCGGTGGGCGCCGATAATGCTTCCTTCAGCACCCCGGCTTTGACGCAAACGACTTCTTATTGGGTGCGGGTCTCCAATGGCGCGGGTCAGGCCGACAGCAGCACGGCCGCGATCACGGTCCAGGGCGGCGGCGGCGATTCCGGCGGCGGAGGCGGCGGAGGGGGTTGCTTCATGGGGTCGGTCTCGCGCGGATCATGGTTCGGAATGATCGGTTTGGGTCTCTGGGCGATCCGGGCGGCAAGTTGCAGCCAAAGGACCAAGGCATTTTTCCGCGCCAAGACGCCAGGAAAAAAAGCAGGAACATTGTCGGAGTATTAATCATTTAAAGAAAGGAATCATGCAATGAAAAAGAATCAACTAAGGAATATCGTATTGTTTTTGATCACCGCCGTGACGCTGGCCGTGTCTCCCATGTCGTTTGGCCTGGCGGGTATTGATTACAACGCGAAAGTCGCGCAAGTGGAGTTCGGGATCACGGGGCTCCAGGAGGTGAAAACTCTTTTCGGCGAACCGGTCAAATACGAGGGCGACGTCAATTCGGATTCTTATTGGCTCATCTATCCCGATTATTTTTGCATCTGGATGGTTTCCGGAGCGGTAAAGGAAGTGAGGTTCGGGTTTGTCAATCTGGGCTATGCCTGCTTCAACGGGATCGGAATCGGGAGCCATTTGGATAAAGTAATCGCAAACGTCGGCTACCCGAACAAAACCGTCTATAATGAGCCGAATGGTTACGAGGACGGCGTGTTGTATATAAACATCGATGGTCGGAGAGATGAACATTATTACGAGCGCAAGGATCGGCACGTTCGGTTTTATTTCAGGAACAACCTGGTTGAACGCCTTGAACTTACCGGCCAGCCGGTTTCCGATCTGGAATTGAAACTAAATAAACTAAGGTTTCAGTACGAACTTTCGAGTGTGGAATCAATTTTCGGCCCGGCGCAGAAATACGTCTGGAGCGACAAGGAATTCACCCGCGACCAGTTGCCGGTCGAGAACTACATTCTGATTTATGACGATTCGCCATACAGTATCTGGATGCAATGGAATGCGGTCAAGGAATTCCGTCTGCACGGTGAAGCCGGTTATTCCTGTTATGACGGCATCAAATACGGCTCTAGCTTGGATGAGGTCTTGTCCAAACTGGGTAATCCCAAGGAAATCGTGGACGGCAAGGCCTGCGATTACCGGGATTATGTCCTGTACAAGAACATCGACGGGACCCCGGGTTATTGCTATTACAGCCGGCCCGACCGTCATATCCGTTTTTTCTTTTCAAATTTCAAGGTCAGCGCCCTTTACCTCCGGGATCAACCGGTCCCCGAAATAAACCAAAAGATCGGGCAATATGATTTCGAGAATTCGGACCGTGAAAAAGTCATTTCCGTTTTCGGCGAACCCATGAAGTATACGGCCTACGGACAGGAATACCCCAAGGATAATTTGCCCGAGTTTTATTGCATGGAATATCCGGGCGATTTCATGATCTGCGTGTATCAAAACCGGGCCTACGAGCTGCGTTTTCATTCGAACGCGCTCGGTTACAAATGGCCCGACAGCGGCACCGGCGCCTGGGGTACGATCCAGGTGGGCGCAAGCCTGCAGGAAGTTTTGTGGATGGTCGGCGAGCCGACCGAGACAGTCGTAGGGCAAGCCTGCGACGGCCGGGATAAGGTTCTATACAAGGACATTGACGGTCAAACCGGCTATTGTTATTATGCCCGATCCGACCGCAATGTCCGTTTCTTTTTCTTAGACAACAAGGTTAACGCCCTGTATCTGACCGGGTATCCCATCATTCCTTATGCGGATGTTCGTTGCCGTAACTTGGCCGAATTCGATCTTTCGGGTAAACTTGATTTGGTTAAGAGCCTTTTTTACAATACAAAAACAACTTGGCCCGGGAAGGATAAATTGCCGGCCGATGTGGATCCTTTGAAAGTTCTGGAAAACGGCAAAAATCCAGGACTCGGAGTCAGAACTTTGCATAAGCAAGGAATCACGGGCCAAGGAATCAGCGTGGCGATCATTGATCAAAACCTGGAACGTCTTGATCATCCCGAGTTTAACGGTAAACTAGTAGAATATTATGAAGTAGAAGATATGCCTTATCAAGGCAGCTTCCATGGTCCTGCTGTAATCAGCCTTTTGGCCGGTAAGCATTGCGGGACTGCACCCGACGTCAATATTTATTATGTTGCGATCCCTTCATGGTCGGACGACGCCGCTTATTTTGCAAAAGCTTTGGATTGGATCTTGGAAAAAAACAAATCTTTAACGGCTTCCAAGAAAATTCGAGTGGTGAGTTTCTCGGAATTTACCGATGATGAAGTGAAGCATCCCAAAAACCAGGACCTCTGGAAAGCGGCCATGGAACGTGCCAAGGCTGAAGGAATTCTATTGTTGGATTTAAAGCGGAAAAATGGTTTTGTCGGTTCTTGCTATTTCAATCCCGGCGATCCGGAGAACGTGCAGTCCTGCAAACCCGGCTTCCCCGGTTTTCCTTTATTGTATGATCCAACTCATTTGCTGGCTCCAACAGCCTATCATGCTTATGCCGAACACTCTTCCAATCGTTTATTTGAATATTGTTATGACAATGAGGGGGGATGGAGCTGGGCGCCTCCATATGTCGCCGGTGTGTTAGCCATGGGCTGGCAGATCCGGCCCGAGATGACCGGCGAGCAAATGAAAGAACT
>RPPU01000660.1 GCA_003819975.1 Desulfobacteraceae bacterium | reverse complement strand
GTCGGATTCCTTCTTGTTTCCGCTTCCCCAGATGCTTCAATACGAACCAAAGAACGATTCCGAGGAAGATGACGGGCCAATACCGCGCCACCAGGGAAAAAGGATGGGAAGCGAAGACCCGAGCGGACGCGCGGCCGGAAACGATGAATCCCGCCCACTAATACGGATGGGAAAAGTCTGGGGAGCCGATCAGGTCCATTTTGGCTTTCTGCAGGGCGCCGGCGATGGAATCTTCGGCTTTCAGGTGAAGATAGAATCGCTCCATCAACAGGCTGGTAGCCTCGTCGTTGACCGGCCAAAGGCTCATCAGAACGGCGGAGGCGCCGGCGTAAAAAAAAGAACGGTTCAGCCCTTCAATTCCTTCCCCGCGGATCAATCGTCCGCCGGCGGTGCGGCAGGATGAAAGAACGATAAGGTCGGCGTTCAAGCGCAGGTCGAAGATCTCTCGGGCTTGTAGAAATCCGTCCTCGGGGGAATGGGGATCGATGGATAAAACAATCGAAGAGCGGGCCGGCTTTTGATCGTCGATGAGTCCGTGGGCGGCGAAATGGATGATTCGGAAATCATCCGGTTTGACATTTTTGACGGCGAGTTCAGTGGCTTCCTGTCTTCTTAAAACGGTGATTGCTTGAGGGTTGAACAACTGGGCGATCTTGGCGACTTCTTTTTCGCTGAAGGGCAGCCGCGATAAAGTCTGGTCTTCGAAAAACGCCGCTTTTATCGAGGAATCTCCATAATCCGGATCGCCGAAGGCCAGGAGATCTTTCTGTCTTTTCGAGGCTCGTCCCCTGGCGCGCTCGGTGATCTCTTGCAAGGAGGAAAGAGACGGGGCATAAGACACGTCGGAATCGGCGGCGATCCATTTCCCCTTGGAGGTGGATCGAAGAGTTTCAAAGGGAAGGTAATGGAGAACATCATCGGGGATGATAAGGATATGTGGATAGTCTCGATCCAGCCCCGGGGCGATGAGAATCCCGAAAAGTTCGACCCCCAGGCTGAAATCATGGTTTTCTTTATCGGTCAATGTTTTTAGGAAACGGCTGATCTTATCGGCTAAAATGTCGCGGGAAGGAAGCGGAAAGAATTTACTCCCCGACCGGGTCACGGCGAATCCGTAAGATGCCTCCTTGCCCACGGAATAGGTGAAAGCGATTGTCTGATTATCGAGACTCCGTTTTTGGATGTCGTCCAATCCGAGAATATCCGGAAACCTCAGGCCGGCATAAACCGGATTGCGGGCGCGAATATCTCGTTTGAGTTTGGCATAATCATCTTCGACTGTTTTAATATTTTCGTTGATGGACGCTTTTTGTTCCAGGGAAAGTTCGGCCGAAAGAAGCTTCTTGTACAAACGAGTCAGATCGTTGTTGATTTGCTTTTCCTGGTTGGCTTGCTGGAGATCGATTTCCTGGACGATGGAGATTCGAGAGATTTCCAGGCTGTCGAGAAAGCTTCGGGCCTTGGCTTTTTCAAAGTACCGAAACGCCTGGTCGGTGTAAACGCTTGAAGGATTGGGCTGATTCATTGAAAAAAGGAGGTCGATGGCGTTGTGATAAGCTTCAAGCCTCCGATCGGTACCCAAAAAGCTGGCTTTCATATCCTCCATTTCGATCGACGAACGGGTCTTTTCGATGACTTCGATCGAGTATTGATAGCTTTTCAGCGCATCTGAATATAAATTTCTTTTTTTAAAGGCATTGCCCATTTCGAGGAAGGCTTCCCATAAGACTTGTCCGGCGTTGACCTCCACGGCGATATCGATGGCTTTTTGGAAATAGCGGGTTGATTCTTCATATTTTCCCATTTGGGAGTAAACGATCCCGATATTGTTAATAATAAAGCAGATCACTTCTTTGTCTTTAAGTTTTTCCGCCAAGGTCAGACCTATCGTGTAGAAATGAAGCGCTTTTTGATAATCAAGGAGATCGGAGTAAATCGTACCGATATTGTTGGCGACCCTGATTTCCAGCTTTTCTTGTCCGGAATCTTTGGCGAAACGATGGCCTTCTTCCAAATACCGCAAGGCCTGGTTGAAATCCGAGCGGGATTTTGATATCAACCCTTTTTTCCTATAAACCGTCCCAATATTATTGAGACTGATGATGATAAATTCGGGATTAGAAGCTTTTTTATCGAGCGCCAGGGATGAGAAAAAATACGAGAGGGATTTCTCATATTCGCCGATGTCTTTATAAACGGCTCCAATATTATTTAAACACTCATTCTCGGCTTCCGTGTTTCCAGTTTTTCGAATTATCTCAAGAGAGTTTTCAAAAAATATTAAAGCTTTTGAATATTCATCCACCTTGTAATAATAAAGGCCGATATTATTCAAACAATATCCTTCATCTTTGAAAAAATTCAGCTCTTTGGCCATTTTTAAGGAAATTTCGTTGAGCTTCAGAAATTGGGCCAATTCATTTTGTTCGAGATACACCGCGCTCATTTGGCGGAGACATTTCAGCTCAAATTCCGGATGGTTGATCGATCGAGAAATCCTGATCGCTTCTTGGAAGGTACTGATGGACTCCGAATACAAATCCGCCGATCTTTGTTCTTTCGCCGTCGAGTAAAGTGAAATGATTTTAATCAAGCTTTCGTTCAAGGAATAAGAGTCGTTATCGTGAATCGCTTTTGAGAGTTCCTTGGCTTTTTCGAAATCAAGAAGCGCGTCCTTCGGGAGACCCATATTCCAATTCAAGTACCCCAGGTGAAGCTTGAGTTCTTTCTCTTCCGGCTTGGAAATCGGCTTT
>RPPU01000659.1 GCA_003819975.1 Desulfobacteraceae bacterium | reverse complement strand
GAACCGGTCGTGTGTTCGATTTGGGCCGTTACCGAGCCTTTATCCAGCAATTCCCGGGTCAATTGGGCCCGCCGGTCCGGATCGAATTTCGAACCGGTTACCGCGAACACGGATTTACCCAAGACTTCCGCTTCTTTCAAGCCGTAGATCTTTTCCGCGGCATGGTTCCAGGCGGTCACGCGGAATTCCGGATCGACGGCATAGACTACGTCGGAAATATTGGCCAGCAAATCGGCTTGAAACCGCAGATGATCCTCAACCCGCTTGCGCTCCGTGATGTCGCTGAACAGGACCACGAAATGGCGTTTTTTCGGGCTGTAGGCCGTTATCCGATAATGACGGTTAAAAGGCGCAAAAAACATATCAAAGTTCTGCGGTTCGCCGCCGAGAGCGACTTTCCCGTACAAGGCGATGAGATCGGGCGCGGCATTCCGGATACCCGGGATAACCTCCGTCACGGGCCGACCGATAATGCGGTCGGCTTGTAAACCGGTTTGCTCCTCGAAAGCTTTATTCACCTTCAAAAAAACATAATCGACCGGATGTCCGGATGCGTTGGTCTTGATCTCGTGGTAGGCAATCCCGAGCGGCATATGGTCGAAAAGACGGACATATTGTTGTTCCGCTTCGAAAAGCGCTTCTTCCAGCGGAAGGCCCCGGCGAGCCGATTCGCGCAGGGCTAGGATCGCCGCCATCAGCAGATAGGGTCCGCTCAGGAATTGGGCCGAACGGCCGGTCCAACTCAACAGGCCGCCATGAACCGATTCCAGCATCACGCCCAGCAATCCTACCGCGATTAGAACCAAAGCCGGACAATACCAGTGCATGAACGAAAGGGACCTGCGTCCGTTTTTCCACATCAACAAAGCGGTAAACAGGAACAGGCCAACAGCCGAACCGAGCACTATTTGACGCAATAAAGTGCCGCCGTGGCCTTGGACGAAAAATAGCGGCGACCATCCTTTCAAGGCCGAGAGCGTGATCCATCCCACGGCCCCCAAAAAAATGCTATAGGTTGCCGCAATGGCCAGGCTTCCGGAAACCACCGGCTGCTTGGGCCGGATTAAAAAGATAACGCCCGCCAATTGAAGAACGGCCGAGACCCAAACGCAACTGTTGTGAATGGTTATTGTCAGATTGGCAAAGTCGGCTTGCGACGGTCCTGCCATGCCGGCAATGACCCCGGCAAGACCCGCGAATCCCCAGGACAATACCCCGGCCGACAGGATCAGGATTCCCAGTTTGCCGCCGGACATAAAGCTTTGAGCCAAAAGATAAGTGACGAACAGGGAAACACTCATCGAAAAGACAAAATTAAGCGCCATCAGCAAAAGCGGCTTTTCATGGGAGCGGCCCGGATCGAGAAAAAACAGGATGGCGACAGCGGCCGCGAAAAATCCAACCGGCAGCCAGGCCAAGCGCGTTAAAAAGGCGGAAAATGCCGAAACGGTTGGTGTAACCGTGGCGGCCTGATTGACGGTTGCCGGTCGTTTTGTCGCTTCATTTTTCATGGATCGAATCCCGGTTTAATTTTTATGATGTAAAAAAGGTAATGACTCCGGTACTCAAAAAAACCGTTTAAAATAACCGTTCGGGCCGAGCCTGCCCCCGAAATGATTTTAGGGAACAAAATCATGTGCTCAGGAGAGCTCGGATGAAGCATGAACTCGTAAAAGCTGCTTGTTCACCCTTCGACCGATGATTTTACGGACGCAAATACCAATTTCGTGCTGCTTGAAATTAGGGATCATGTGCTCCAGATGATTTTGCGGACGCAAAATCATGTGCTCAGGGCGCGTGGCGGATCATTGAACCTGAGTCGTAATATTTTCGATTTATACTCGGCTCTTCGACCGTGCTTAGGACGAATGAGGATAATCGAGCCATTCTCCCGTTCAGGCTATCCCTTCGACAAGCTCAGAGCAAACGGAAAGGAGATTGAACCCATTGTCGTTTCAGGACCCCGGAAGGGGAACAAAACGCGGCTCCGTTGAAGTCATCCACCGATCCAACAGGCATTTAACGCGTTAAAATAATAAGTGACAATACTCATCTCAATGTTTGAAGTATAAGAAAGATTGAATGGGGTTGCAAACGAAAAAGCCGCCTAGGGCGTGGTTCGTTCGCCATAAGCGCGCGGCGAGCGCCGGCCGGGGACGGTCGATTCATATCGGTCAATCCCGCTTTTTAAATATTTTCCATAATTTCAATTAATTAGCTAAAGTTACCTCCCCGAAAGTCAGGGCAATTTTGGTCCGGAAGGGCCGATAGGTATATTTGCCCATGCATTAATAAAGACCGGTTTTAATTCCGGAACACATGGAATAGACGAACGACGAATGATTATAAAAAGGCAATTTTCGCCTTGAAAAGGCCTATTTAGCTGCAATATTATGGGAAAGCGGCAGGTTGGGCGGATGGACCGCGGGAAAACACCTTAGTGGAATAAATCGGCCATCCGAAAATTATTAAAACAACTTATTTTCTTTGAGGGCAGATAGCCGGAACCATCGGGGTGTGGTTGTTTTACGTTCAGCATCAATTCGAGGGCGTATATTGGTCGCGGCATGCGCATTGGGACCCGGTGCAGGCCGCATTAAAAGGAAGCTCCTATTATAAGCTCCCGCGCGGGTTGCAGTGGCTCACGGGCAACATCGGGCTGCACCATACCCATCATGTTTTGCCGCCAATTCCGAACTATAAGCTGCAACAGACCTATGCCGAATCGCCCTTAATGCAAACCGCAAGGCCTTTGACCCTCCGCAACAGCCTCAAGTCGGTTTCCCT
>RPPU01000658.1 GCA_003819975.1 Desulfobacteraceae bacterium | reverse complement strand
TAAAACTTTTCTTGGGCGCTGCCTCGCCCAGAATGAAACGAGTCAAGCCGCCGGCGTAATTCATGATCTCAATAATCCGGATCTGGCCGTTCGGTAAAGCTTCCAGGCGGATCAAATCGATATCGGGCCAAGGCGGGCGGGGCTTTAATTGCAATTGAAACCGATCCTTCTGTGCTTCCGGGCTCAGCAGTTTGACCTCAAAATGCTCATCGGCTTTTTTCAGTCCCTGGAAAATTTCATTCAAAAGGCCCAACTCCTTTCCCAATTGGGTTGCGGGATAACGAAAGGCCTGCTTTTTATCGGGAATATACCACCAAAGCGTGGTCCCATCCGAGACAATGGTTTCGGGTTTGGGTTTGGACTGCTCGATTTTAAGAAAATGGGGCGGCTGGAAATAGATCCGGCCGGAAGCTTGATCGCCCTTTGATTTACTGTTCATCATAGCCATGGATTGGCTGACGATTTCGCGTTCATAGTCGACTTGCAGCCCCGGTAACGCGCCATAGCGGGTTTTAATTTTGTCCAGAATTTCAGTGAAGGGTTCCTGGGCGAAAATAGTTTGGCTCTGCATCAGAATGAATAGGGCGATTAAAGGAAAAATACGTTTCAACATGTAGGGACTCCTAAATGATAATGACCAGGTTCAAAGTTCAGGGTTCACGGATGATGAGGAACATCATCCGGAGTTCACGGTTCGAGAGCATTGAAGACCGAAAGCTTTGCAAACATTAAGACATAGCGCTATTCTCTTAAGCCCTCGGATTTAGGCACTGGTTTTCTTATTCTGACTTCTGAATTCTGACTTCTGACTACTTGATAGTTACAATCCATTTACCCGAAATATTAAAACCCAAACAGGGAAGACGCATAATCCGTCCCAATGGGTTCACGATTGCCGGTTTAAAACATTGCGGGGCCGGATTCCGTCGGAGGGTCCGACAATGCCGGCCTTTTCCATGGCTTCGATCATGCGGGCCGCGCGGTTATAGCCGACCCGCAAGCGGCGTTGCAGCATGGAAATGGAGGCCTGGCCGCTACGCACAACCAAATCAACGGCTTGTTCGTATTTCTCATCGGCTTCAATGTCGATATCTTCGCCTTCGTCTTCCTTGGCTATGTTTTCCAGAATAGTGGTATCGTAGTTCGGTTTCATCTGGGCCTTGAGGAAATCCGTGACCCGCTTCAGTTCTTCTTCCGAGATAAAGGCGCCGTGAATACGGGTCAAGCGACCCACGCCCGGCGGCAGAAAGAGCATATCGCCGTTACCGAGCAGATGTTCCGACCCGACCGTATCCAGGATGGTTCGGGAATCGAATTTGGACGATACCTGGAAGGAAATCCGAGCCGGAAAATTGGCTTTAATAATTCCGGTCAAGACATCCACGGAAGGCCGCTGGGTGGCGAGGATCAGATGAATGCCGGCCGCCCGGGCCATCTGCGCCAAACGGGTAATGGACTCTTCCACGTCCCGGGAGGCGGTCATCATGAGATCGGCCAGCTCGTCGATCACCAGAATGATATAGGGCAAAACCTTGTCAATTCCCTGGGTGGCATCTTGCTTGCCGGCGTTTTTTCCTTTAACAGCTTTGCGATTGTAGGTTTCAATATTCCGGACACCCCGGTCGGAAAGGAGCATATACCGTCTTTCCATTTCAGCCACGGCCCAACGCAATGCTTTGGTGGCTTCTTTGGGCTCGGTTACGACCGGGTGCAGCAGATGCGGAATGTCTTTGTAGATCGAGAGTTCGATTCTTTTGGGGTCGATCAACAAAAACCGCACCATGGCCGGCGAAAATTTAAAAAGCACGCTGTTGATCATGGCGTTCAAAGAAACGCTCTTGCCGGTGCCGGTGGCTCCGGCCACAAGCAGATGCGGCATTTTGGCCAAATCGGCGACAATCGGGTTTCCGGTAATGTCTTTGCCCAGCGCAATGGGGAGGCGATGCGGAGAATTTTTATAGGTTTCGGTGGAGAGGATTTCCTTTAAGCAGACCAGGGTCCGCTTATTGTTCGGGATTTCGATGCCGATGGCCGCTTTGCCGGGAATGGGCGCAACAATGCGGATGCTTTGCGCCCGCAACGCCAAAGCCAGATCGTCGGATAAACCGGCCACCTTGCTGATTTTCACACCCGGCGCCGGCCGCAGTTCATACATGGTAATGACCGGTCCGGGCAGGATTTCGGTGACTTCGCCCTGAATGCCGAAGTCGGCCAATTTTCTTTCAAGGCGCCGGGCATTGGCTTCCAGGCTTTCCTTTTGAAATTCCAAAGGATGAGAGTCATCCGGGTCATTGAGCAGATCCAGGGGAGGCAGTTGAAATTCACCCATTGCGTTCATGAAAGCAAAGGTTTCCTGCTCGGGTTTTTTGGGCTCCGGTTCGGGGGGTTTGACGATGATGACTTCCCGCTTGGGCTTCTGCTTTTCGATTTTTACGAGTTCTTCCCGGACCCGTTTTTTGCGGCGCTTTTCCTGTTTTTTGGTCTTCAATTCGCGCAATTCCCTGAAGCGCAGCAAAGCCCAGAAGAAAAATTTGGACAAGGCTTGGTTGAAGGAGATCTGGGTGCAGATCATCAGGGTGATCATGAAAATCGCCAGGAGCAGGACATAGGCCCCGAAAAAATTGAGCAGCTTCACCAGGATTCCGGCCACGGAAGCGCCGATCAGGCCGCCGGTGATCACATCCCCGCCGTGATAGAAGATGGGATTATCGAATTGCAAGTGCAGCAAGCCGGCAAAGGAGATGACCACGCCCAGAATGGAGAGGATGTTTTTAAAGGGCGCGGGCAGGGGT
>RPPU01000657.1 GCA_003819975.1 Desulfobacteraceae bacterium | reverse complement strand
TTCCTCGAAGGCGAGGTCGCCGTAAGAGGGGCCGCGGATCAGGACGTAGTGCATAGATTATTTCACCGCAAAGGCGCAAAGAACGCAAAGGTTTTTTTATCTTTCTTGCTTTTACCTGAGAAGGGTAAAAGTAAGAACCAAACCGTTTATTCTATATTTTGTGAAATTTAGGCGTTATTCTCCCACGTAGATGTCAAAATCCGAATATCCGGCCAACCATAGGCGATTTCGGGGACCCATTTTGATCCTCTTTGCTTTTCCTTTTTCCCGACAATCCGGCCACCCAAGGTCTCATAAAAGCGGCGGTAGGGATTTTCGGCCATGGTCCAGATTAAAAGAGTCACGATCCCCTGATCCAAAAGCCGGTGAATGGCGGCAGCCAGGAGGCGCCGGCCGATGCTCTGATTCTGATAAGCCGGCAGGACATAAAGAATATAAATTTCGCCTTGATATTCGGAATCTCGATTGCGTTCCGGTCCGCCGACGGCGATTCCGATGACTTCTTTTATATCATTTTCAGCGACCAAAGCAAATAAACCTGTTTGGCGGTTATGGAAATAGATTTCTTGCCAGCGCGCGGCGGTTTGTTCGATGGACAGGCCGGACAGGTAGTCATCGGGAACAATGCCCTTATAGGCCGAACGCCAGGCAGCGATGCGAACTTTGGCCATGGCTTCGGCATCAATTAGGGTCGCTTGACGGATAGGAAAGAGAGGCATTGTTCTCCACAACAAGAAAGGTTCTGTCGTCAAGCCGATCGACTCTGAATTGAAAGACGATAAGGCTATTGGGTTCCATTTTAAACTGAATTCCAAGTCCGGTTTTTGTTTTGCTCTTCTTTTTGTTTGAAAGCCGCCTCCATGTCGATCCCATAACGGTTGGCGATGGAGCATATGTAAATAAAAATATCCGCAATTTCATCTGCAATTGATTTAAAATTGGAGTTCTTATCAATGGAGAGCCCTTCCGCTTTTCTTATCGATTTGAAAAGCTCTCCTATTTCTTCCCCCAGCAATAAGCATTTATCTCTTGCAGATTGATCGGAAAAGCCTCTTTCGTTCTCCAATTCGCGGACGTAGTTTTGGTAGTCTTGCAAAGTAGGATTCAATTTCAGTGTCAACATTTTAAATCTTTTTCGGGCGTTTTTTGGCAATGATGCGTTTGATGAAAAAGGCCGCGCCGGATCCGAAAACAATAATGCCGGTAATGGCAATCATCCATGTATCGGGAAAACGAAAAAGAAAAAGGAGCAAGAGAACGACAACCATTACAGTTGTAATCAGATATGTCCAAAGGATATATTGGTTATTGAAAAAATGACCCCAGGTCATTTTTTCGTCGGTCCGGGTCAGGTGACGATAGAGACGGTAGATTGAAAAGTGTTGAGCAAATAAAAGTGGAATAAACAATAGATAATAAATGAAATGTTCCATTCTGGCGATCTTTATGATCAAGATACCAAAAAGAAGGCTGACTAAAAGAATGATTGTCATTTGCCGGCGCAGTTTTTTGTATAATCGTTCCGAATCAATAACATATCCCGGCCCAGAGGTGCTATATGGAAAGAAAAGCCAATGGCCTTGCGGGGATTTCTTGAAATTGCCAATGGTGAAAAAATCCGGGAATCCCATAAGCTGTCTCCTTTCTTTTTGTTGATAGCAAAAACCTTAGTGCCTTCGAGTAGGGGCGGGTTTTAAACCCGCCCCTACAATTTTAAAACAAAAATGATTCGCGCAATATCACTAAAATATTATGCCACCGGATGATCGGCATGGAACTGTTTGAGCCGTTTTTCCAGGACCGGAAATTCCGCGCGCTGGATCAGGGAGGTGCAGGCGCGCAGGCCCTCGGTGCGCTCGCTGCCGGTGGTGGCGAGCGCGATGGCGCTGATACCGTAATACATGAATTCCCGCAGCAATTGGTCGCCGGAAAGGCCCGGATAGGAGACCGTGAAATAAAAACCGTCGGCAAGGGGTTGGCCCAGGTCCTGATCATAGACAATTTGGAAGCCGTTGTCGGTGAACATTTTTTTCATGATTATGGCTTTTTCGCCGTATTCGCGGACTTCATTGACGAAATTGAGTTTGCCGTCATTGACCGCCTTGAGCACCGCGGCCAGGGCGTATTGGGCCGAATGGGAGGTGCCGGACGACAAGGAATAAATGGTGCCGAATAGGAGCGCCATACCGACCTGGTCGGAGGCGTAGAAGCGCTTGAGATCGGGCGCCTTTTTGTTCCAGACTGCGTCGGAAACCACCAGCATGCCGATGCGTTCGCCGGCATAGCTGAACGCTTTGGAGCTGGAGATGAGCAGAGCATATTGGTCGGTGTAGTGCGCCACGGTCGGCTGATAGGGCGGCACGCCGGGGTGGGAATAATCCTTGCGGAAATCCATGCCGAAATAGGCCAAATCTTCAATGACCACGACGTCGTATTCATTTGCACATTCGCCGACGATCTTGAGTTCTTCCTCGGTAAAGCAGATCCAGGAAGGGTTGTTGGGGTTGGAGTAAAGAATCGAGGAGACTTTGCCGGTCTTGAGATAACTCAGGAGTTTTTCGCGCAGCTTGGGGCCGCGATAATTATACACGTCAAAGCTCATGAAGCTTTGACCCAGCACGCGGCATTGCTGTTTTTGGACCGGGAACCCGGGGTCGATAAAGAGCGTGCCTTCGCGGTCAGCATACATGCGGTTGATGGTCATAAAACAGGCAAACCCACCCAGCATGGAGCCGACCGTGGGCAGGCAATGTTCGGGATCCACGTCGATATTCAGGAACAGTTTAACAAAACGCGCGATTTCCTGTTTAACC
>RPPU01000656.1 GCA_003819975.1 Desulfobacteraceae bacterium | reverse complement strand
TTCTTGCTCGTCCCGCTTGCGTTCGGCGATATCGCGGACAAAGGCGCAGTTGTACTCTTCGTCGCCGAACTGAACATAATTGGCGACTATTTCCACGGGAATATGCCGGCCTTCTTTTGTGCGATGCTCGGATTCAATCTTCAGCGAACCGCGCCGCTTAAGCTCGGCGAAGTGTTGCGGCCACTTCTCAGCGCTGTAATGAGTGTCAAAGTCCGGAACCGTCAAAGCTAACAACTCTTCTCTGGTGTAGCCAAGGGAACGGCATGCGGCTTCATTGACATTCACGATGTGGGCGTCAGGCATCATCCAAAAGAGTGCATCCGAGGCGTGCTCTACGCTGAACCGCGTCAATTGCAGCGCTTTTTCGATCCGCTTACGTTCGGTGATGTCCTGAAAAAAACCGTAAACCCTGCGCTGTTCCAAATCCGCTTTTCCAATGGTATGAACGCTCCGAAGATTGCCTTTGGCCGTGCTGATTTCCAATTCCAAATCAAACGGCTCGCCATACTCAATAGCCTGCTGCACGGCCCGTTCAATAATACATCGGGATTCCGGGGTATAAAAATGGACCTCTTTTTCCACTGTCGGTTCATAGGCGAGATCCACCTCGTGGATATGATAGGTCTCTTCCGTCCATGTTTGCTTCATGGTATCAATATTAAATTCCCAGCCGCCGACTTTTCCCATCCTTTCGGTTTCCGCGAGTAACTGCTGGCTTTTTTTCAGCGCTTCTTCCGTTTTTTTGCGTTCGGTAATATCCTGTAAAAGAGTTTGCAGAACATTCATTCCGGTGATATTCACCAAGCCAATGGTCAAACTGGCGTGATATTCGGTCCCGTCTTTCCGTCTAAGTACGGACCGATGATCCGTCACACCACCGGATGTTTGCAAGACTTCAATAAGTTTCGCTCTATCGTTTGGGTTCACATAGGTATCGGCCAGATTGATTGTTTTGAGTGCCTCACCCGAAAATCCGGTAATATCTTCCATCATTCGATTCACTGCCAAGACCTTCCCGTCCAGAGTCGCCATACCGATTCCAAAAGGAGCGCGTTCGAAAAGCTGCCGATAGCGCTCTTCACTCTCGCGCAGGGCCTCCTCGGCTTGCTTGCGCCCGGTGATATCGTTCACCATGGAAAGAAAATACCGCAATGCGCCGCGCTCGTCGCGGATACTGGAAACGATCAAATTTCCCCATAGCACTTTACCGCTCTTGTGGATATAGCGCTTCTCGGTTTGATAAAAAGGGATTTCGCCCCGCCCTACTTTCTGCACCTGTTCCCTGTCTTGCTTGAGATGATCCGGATGCGTGATATCGGCGAAAGTCATGGAGCCGAGTTCATCAGCCGTATACCCCATCATCCGGCAAAAGGCGGGATTCGCCTTTTCAAACATAAGGGATGGTGAGGCGATAACGATGCCCAGATGAGCTTCTTCAAAAATTTTTCTAAACCGCTCCTCGCTCTCCCGCAATACCTCTTCGGCCCGTTTGCGTTCGGTGATATCGATTGTGTAACCGGCCAGATAGGCGGGTTTGCCTTTGACATAGATTGGAAATTTTTCCGTTAAATAAAAATGTCCGTTCAATTCCTCTTCAGCCGTTGCCGGCTTCCCTTGCTCTAAAATATAAAGATCGTCGGCAACCATTTTTTTGGCGAACTCGGACGGAAACAGCTCGTCCATTGTTTTGCCTAAGCATTCCGCTACCGATTTCCCCAGCATTTTTTGATAATTACTGCTTAATCGAATCGATCGTATATGGTCGTCTTTGAAAAAAATATAAATCGGACTATTCTCCATGAACTGCTTGAATATCTCCTCGCTTTCCTGCAAAGCAACATCGGTGCGCAGTCGCAATACCGTGCTGCCGATTAAAAACGATATGATTTCCAGAGCGCTGCGTGTGGCGGCAGAAATCGTATCGTGCGTATGGGATGCCAGATTAAGCAAGGCGATCAAATGCCCCTGACTCATGATCGGAACGGCGGCAAAAGCTCGCAATCCTTCTTTCTCGCGAATGGCGTCGGCCAATGGACGGATATCGGCATAAGTTCCATAGCGCGCGTCACCGCTCGAAACCATGCGAACATTCGGAGAATCCGCCGCAAAGCGTGATACCTGCTCCACAAATTCTTGCGATAACCCCTGATGCACCACCAGGTCCAGCGCACCGTCGACCGGATCCGCCAGGTAAACACCGCCGCAATCGATGGATTCTATGCTTAATACCGCCTTAAGAACTTTGCCCAATCCCTGTTGCAAGTCACTGCAGGAGTTCAGTTCAAGAATCAAATCATGCTGAAGGCGTTGCATCTGCTCGATACTCTTGCGCTCCGTGATATCGCTGACAATGTGGACGGCGCCGGCAAACTGACCGGCCTCATCCAGGATGGGGTCCACCGTGACCACATACCAAAGCCCGCCGATCTTCAGATCCATTTCCTCGCGCTGCAGACTTTTTATCGCCCTTAACATCGGGCATTCCGGAATGGGCTCAGCTGTGCCATGGACGATTTCCCAGCAATGTTTGCCGATTAACTTCTCAGCGGTACTATGAAAATATAAACCCGCGGTCTTGTTTGAGCGCACTATCCGCTGATCTTTATCCATAATCCATACGCCGGCATTAATGGCGTCGAACGTGCTCTGCCACTCTTGTCCCGTAACAGAAACTTTTGCCTTCACTTGTTTGTGCCTCGCCGCTTTCCGATTATTCGATGCCGGCGCAGCTTTTTCCCGAACGCTCTTCCGCGCCTTGTTTTTAAGGGAATCGTGTGGTTTTCCGGCTGCTTTCGCTTTTGCCTTTTTTATTGTGAC
>RPPU01000655.1 GCA_003819975.1 Desulfobacteraceae bacterium | reverse complement strand
CTTGAATCCTTGAACCCTTTATTAACCGCCTCCCGAAACTCGGGCCACAACTCCAGGCCGATACGGTTCTGGGTATGAACGATCTCTTCCAGGATGGCCCGATTGGCAAGCGGGTTGATCAACACCGCCCGCAGCACCACGATGTTCTGCGGCCGGTAAACCGTGGATTCCAGCTTGGTACGGGAGACAAAAGTGGTGTCGTCCCGGCGGATTTCCTTATGCAGCTTAATGTTCAGGGCATTGACGATATGGTTGATCTTGCGGATCTTGTGCTCCACGATCCTGATCTGCTCCCGGTCTATGCTTGCACTTTTTAATTTTTTTAAAGCCAGCAGTTTCTCCTGAACCGGCCGGGGAATAAACCGGTAATTCACGATAAAAAGTTCGGGATCGTTCAAAAGCTCGAAATGGCCGCCGGCCTCCAACAGCTTCATAAATGTTTGAGTATTTTCCCGGGCGCATTGAAAAAGCAGGTTGTATCCCTGCCGGCCGATGATTTTCAAGGAAGCCCAGGCTTTCAGACAGGCAAAGGGCCGCGAACCCTCCAAAGTGAAACGCCCCATATCCACGGAATTACGGCGGATAATGTAATTGGAGGAATGCAGGATATGATGGAGATCTTTTTCATTCTGAAACAAAACCATGCCCAGGGCCAACGGGCAATAGAGCAGTTTATGGGCGTCGATGGTCACGGAATCGGCTTGTTCAATGCCCCGGAACAAGGGCCGGTATTCGTCCACCAGCAAGGCCGATCCGCCCCAGCAGGCATCCACGTGAAAAAACGTATCTTCTTCCTCGGATATTTCCGCGAGTTCGGCCAGATTATCGATATTGCCGGTTTCCGTTGTTCCCGCGATCCCCACAATGGCGATGATCTTGACGCGTTCCCGGGTCAACATTTTGATGCGCCGGTTCAGAGCCCCGATATCCATGCGGTTACGGTCATCCACCGGAATGGCGATCAAATTTTCCTCACCAATTCCCAGTATACTGGCCGATTTTTTAAGGGAATAATGCCCCCGGGCTGAAACCAAAATTACTCCTCGGTCATAACCATAATGGCGCAAGCCCTGATGCAAACCGGCCAGGCGCACGCCGGGAAAACCGGCCCGAGCCGGGAAAGCCCGTTCCCGGGCGACCAGCAGAGCCGTCAGGTTGCCGAGCGTGCCGTTGGCCGTGACATTGCCCAGGGCGACGCGCGGATTTTGCATATGACGTTGATAAAATTTTTCGGTTTTATTGTAAAACAACCGGTGAAACCAGGTGACCAATTCCCGCTCCACAAAACTGGAAGCCTTGGCTGTTTCGATCTTGACCTGATTTTGGTTCAGGGCCGCAATGATCATCTCCAGCAGAATCATGAAATAGGGCACGGCGCTGGTCATGTGTCCGATATAATAAGGACTGCCCACTTTGACCGAATGAGCCGTGATCTTCTCCTTGATTTCGGTCAATACATCCTTAATGAGTCGCGGGTCTTGGGGAATCTCGGTTTGGTTGAAAATTTGGCTTAATTCCGGCAGGGAAATGGCGCTGTGAATGCCCCCCTTCTCCTTGAAAAAGTCATGGATCATCTCCAGAAGTTCATGACCGAATTCGATGAACTTGTCGGGCGAATCCGGCATAATAAAAAGTTTGCGCAAATAGTCCAGATTGGTGATGACCGGTTTATTGTCCTGGGACATGGGGCGAAAGGTACTCTCGTTTCTGGTTTTTGGTTTTTGGTTTCTGGTTTTCGGCTTTTCTTCGTTATTCGATCCTGACTCAGATTGTCAAGTTCATGGTTAAAAGATCAGGTGTTTAGGCTGAAGGCTGTAGGCTATTAGCCGGAAACAACCACAAGGCGTGAAAGGTGATTTCTTTCATTCTCACTTTTGCACGTTCGCACGTTCACACGTACTTACTCCCTCGATCTCTCGAACCCTTCTTTGACTCCACGCTTATCCGGTTTGATCTTTGGGCTTTTGTTTTTACCCTCGAACGTAGAGACATACCCATAGAGATGATTTTATATCTCTACGGGTCTCTACGAAACCCTGGACCCCTTGGACCCTTCTCTTTTTTTCCTTGACCCCTTCGATCCCTGTTTTTTTCCTTCACTTCGATATTCTACATTCAATGTTCAATATTCGATATTCGTTTTTTCGTAAAACCTTGTCGGGCAGGCGCAAGGCCCGCCCCTACTTTTTCATCCTTTATCCTTCCGCCTTCATCATTTTTCCTCGCCCCCTCGAACCCCTGAATCCTTGGCCCCTTGAACCCTACTCTCTTAATCCCTCGGCACCGCCAGCATGCGGTCCAACGCCTGCTTAGCCCGCACGCGCACAGCCTGCGCCACCGTGATTTGGGGCTGCAGGCTTTCGAGGGCTGTCAAAATATCCGGAAGCCCGGTCTTTTTCATGTCGGGGCAAATCATGTTTTCGTCAGCCGGGATCAAGACTTTTTCCGGGTTGGCTTTGGCCAGTTGATGCAAAATACCGATTTCCGTGCCCAGGATAAAGGCTTTATGCCTGGATTGTTTGACAAAAGTCAGCATGCCCGAAGTACTCTTTATCTCATCCGTGAGTTCCAGAACCTCGGGCCGGCATTCGGGGTGGGCGATAAAAAGCGCTTCCGGATGAGCGGCCTTGACTTTTTGAACCTGTTCTGCGCTCAAATTGTTGTGCACATGGCAGAATCCGTCCCAATATTGAACGGACCGGCCCGATTTTTTTTGAGCATATTGGGCCAGGTTGCGGTCCGGAGTCATAAAAATGGTTTGATCGGCCGGAACCGAACGAATGACCTGAACCACATTGGCCGAGGTGCAGCAGATATCGCTCTCCGCCTT
>RPPU01000654.1 GCA_003819975.1 Desulfobacteraceae bacterium | reverse complement strand
GACTTTTAAAGCCCCGGGGCGCAGCGGCGCGGATGCGGCATAATCCAGATACAGCATATTACAACCTACTCAGCTTATTATAAAGGGATTTCCTGGAAATGGCCAGGATTTTGGCCACCCGGACTTTATTTTTATATTTTCGCATCAGGTATTCGATGTAGCGGTTTTCCAATTCCGCCATCGGGATGTCGCGATCTTTAATAGCCTCATAAAAATCTTCCGACGTTTTTAACAGGGTGAAAACATCATCATCGGTTAATAGCGGTTCTTTTTTCCCAACTGCGGCGGTGGTGATAAAATTTTCAATCTCGCGGATATTGCCACGCCAGGAATAATCCACCAGGAATTGCTCCGCTTTATTACCGATGGTCACCCGCAAGCCTTTTTGAGCGGCAAAATAATCGACCAGGGGGAGAATATCTTTCTTTCGTTCTCTCAGCGGAGGCACGCGGAGGCGATAGGGCGAAATGCGATAATAAAGGTCCTGCCTGAAATCGCCCGTCCTGGCTTTTTGTTCGATATCGTCATCGGCGGAGAAAATAAAACGGGCCTGGATATCGGTCTCCCGGTTGGAACCCAGGGGGTAATATTTTTTCCGTTCGATAATGCGCAGGAGTTTAGACTGGAGATTCAGGCTCAGCAGGTCCACCTGGTTTAGAAAGAGGATACCGCCGGCGGCTTTTTGCCATTTGCCGTCGTAATCCCTATCCGCACCGGTAAAGGCCCCTTTTTTATAGCCGAACCATTCGCTTTCCAGGAGATTTTCCGGTACATCCCCGCAATTGAGATTCAGGAGACCGGGAAACGAACTGATTGCAGAGAGATAATTAACCCAAAAGTCTTTACCGACACCGGTCTCACCATAAATCAGCAAATTGGTGTTCAAATCCGCGACCTGGCGAATCGTCTCTTGAATGGCAAGAGAAGATTTGTCCCTTAGATTTTTAACCCGTGTAAAAATCGTAGCGTTTGGCATCCATCCATAACTTTTCCAGGGCGTATTTTTGCCTGGTCTCTTCAGAAAAGATATGCACCACGAAATCGATATAATCCAGGAGAATCCATTCGCCTTCCCGCTGCCCTTCTACCCCGAAGGGTCTCCGTTTAAATTGTTTTTTTAACATTCTCTGGATTTCATCGCAAACCGCGCTGTTTTGCCGGGTGGAATTACCGCTGCAGATTACCAGGTAATCGGTCACCTCGCTGATTGCCTTGATCTTCAGCACCACCACCTTCTCCGCTTTTTTGTCCATCATAGTGGATACTACTTTCTTAATCTCCGTAGGAATTTTTCTCTTTTTTAAATCGGCAATAATTTCTTCAAATTCCTCACTTTTCATATAATTTATTTTCCTCCATTATTTTTTTTACATCCTCCACGACAAAATGTTCTATTCGTTCAAAGCCCGATGATTTCACCTTTTGGCGAATAAATGTCGAAGAGAGCCCCAGTTGCTCCGAGCAATACGAAAAAAGATAGACGGCAGGGATTTCAGCTCCCGGTTGTTGGGGATTGGGGAACTCATAACAGGGGGTAATGTTTTCCTCCAGCAGCAATTGTTCCACCTCGGTGCGATGGCCCTCTTTTCGCAGCACCACGATAAAGGAGAGTTCGTGGAGCAGTATGCGATAGTTCTTCCAGGTGCGAATCTTCAGGAATCCTTCGCTGCCGGAGATAAAATAATAAGAGTTGCCGGGAAAGCGGGATTTTAATTCGCTCACGGTATCGATGGTCCAGGAATCGGCGGGGCGTTTCATTTCGATGTCGCAGGGCACCAACTGCGGAAACGGTTCCAGGGCTTTTTGCAGCATCCGCCACCTTAACTCCGCCGGGGCCACGGTCATCCCCTTCTTGTGGGGAGGACGGGCGGATAATATATATAAAATCTCCTGTAAATGAAATACTTCCCTGATTTTTAATCCCAGTTCGATATGCCCCCTGTGGATAGGGTTAAACGTCCCACCCAATAACCCGATGCTAGGCTTCATGATACAATTCGAACAATTTTTCTTTGAACTTATTCAGGTTAATGTCCTTCACCGCGGAAATTTCCAGGAACGGCAGTTTTTCTTTTTGGCAGTACTCCCGCAATAACTCAAGGTGCTTTTTACCGCTGCCGTCAAGGTCTGTCTCCAGGAGATCGATCTTGTTAGCCACGACAAAATGTCTTTTGCGCATGAGGCTGACATTATAGGATTTCAATTCTTCGCGCAGGACATGAAAAGCCTGTAACGGCTCCAGCGGCGCATAAGGGGAAACTTCCAATAAAAAAATCAGCACCTTGTTCCTTTCGATATGCTTGAGAAAGTTTAAGCCCATGCCTTCGCCATTGTGCGCGCCTTCGATAATACCCGGGATATCGGCAACGACAAGGCTTTCCTGACCCAGGTACACCACCCCGAGGTGGGGTGTAAGGGTAGTAAAGGGGTAGTCGGCGATTTTGGGTTTAGCGCCGCTGATTTTAGAAATCAGCGTGGACTTGCCGGCATTGGGAAACCCTACCAGCCCGGCAAAAGCGATTAGTTTCAATTCCAGGATCACCGTGATAGACTCGCCTGGTTTTCCTTTTTGGGCAAAGCGTGGGGCTTGATTGGTGGAGGATTTGAAATGGATATTGCCGAGTCCGCCTTTTCCGCCTTTTGTGATGATAAAGTCAATCCCGGGGTTGGTGAAATCGAAAATTAATTTTTCATCCGGGTAAGTTTTCACCACGGTGCCGGGAGGAACTTTCAGGGTTTTATCGCTTCCTTTTTTGCCGGATTTATTACGGCCGCTGCCGGGAACTCCGTTTTCGGCGCGAACGTTATGTACGAATTTAAAATCGATGAGG
>RPPU01000653.1 GCA_003819975.1 Desulfobacteraceae bacterium | reverse complement strand
CGTCGCGCTTCAGGCCGCCCAGATTAATGTTGGTGAAATCATTGTACGTGCCGCTCTCCCGGGCGGTCACGCCCACTTTGGGCGGCGCCGGTTGATTATTGAATTTGATCCAGAGACAAGCGATCAGCTCCTTGGCCTTTTCATAATCCAGACCGTCTACTGCCGTTTCTTTTTGATAAAAAGGGTCCAGATGCTGGTCCAAATGCCCCGGGTTCATCGAGTCCCAACCGTTCAATTCCGTAACGGTCCCCAGGTGTATGAACCAATACATTTGCAACGCTTCCCAAAAATCTCGCGGCGCATGCGCCGGCGTCCAACGGCAATTGGCCGCAATGCGCAGCAATTCAGCTTTGCGGACCGGATCCTGTTCTTTGGCTGCCAGGGCTTCGGCGGCATCGGCGTGGCGCTCGGCCAAAAGAATAGCGGCATCGCAGGCGATCGACATGGCCTTCAGCTCTTCAGCCTTGTCCGCGGCTTCGAAGTCGTTCAGATAATCGAGCTTTTCCAGACTCCGGCGGATCTCTTCTTTAAAATCGAGCAGCCCTTTTTCATAAATGATTCCGTCCAGCGTGGTATGCCCGGGCGCGCGTTGTTCCATGAATTCCGTGAATAAACCGGCCTGATAAGCCGCTTTCCAGTTTGCAGGCACATTCCCGAATACGCGGTCACGCATGCTGCGGCCGCGCCAAAAAGGAATGACTTCCTTTTCATAGGTGACGATATCCCGCGGGGCGACCCGGTAACGGGCCATGTCGCGGCTGGCAAGAATGTGGAGATCTTCGGCCGAATGACAGGTCAATTCGGGAAAAGTGGGTACGGCTTTGGGAAACGGTCCGCGTTCCCCCACGATCAGTTCGTCCGGCCCGATATAAACGGTCTTTTGCTCGCAGATCGCCTTGAAATTAAGGGCCCGCAATACCGGGATACTGTGCTTGCCCTCCTGTTCCTTGTAAAATGCCGTGGTAATCAAAGCCCTTTCGATCGAGATCGAAGGCTGGGCCTCGAAACTTTCTTTTCGTAAGCGGGTGATACGCGCATTCATGTTATGAACCTCCGATGTAATGATAAGGCTTATTTTCAGGATATCGACAATTTGTTGTCGATAAATTTCAGACTGCCGCGTGCGTCCCAATTAACAACTTAAATATCGAATATCGAACACTGAATATCGAATGATAAAGGTTAAAGACCATTTCATACGTTTCCTCTTTTTTACTTCGATATTCAATATTCCACGAGAGTACCGGGTTTTAGAACCCGGTACTCTTGAGGTGTTCGATATTCGATATTCCTCGTGTGAAACGTTGTCTTCCCGGCAAGGTTTCCGGACGACGCATAGGCTCTTATTTCGACCACGTCAGTTTTAATTTTTGTTTCTCTTTGCGTCTTTGCGCCTTTGCGCGAGATTTCCTTTTTTTATCCTACAGCCTAAACACCTAAATCCTCATCCCCCGATATGGACCCGCAAACCGGCCGCTTCCCATTCCGCGGCAATCTTCTCCAACCGATTTTTGGGTGGCGGTAACAATGCTTCCAGGTCGTAAGGCATGTTGAACCGCCGGTATTTCTCCCGCGCCGCCCGATGATAGGGCAGCAAATGAACATCGCGTACCCCGGGCAAAGTCAAAACGAATTTCTTGAGCGCTTGCAGATTTTTTGCATCGTCGTTTAATCCGGGAATGACCGGCGCCCGGATCCGGATCCGGGCGCCTTGCCGGGCCAGGAGTTCCAGATTGGCAAGAATCAATTCATTGGACACGCCGGTATATTCCTTGTGTTTTTCCGCATCCATATGCTTCAGATCATAAAGGAAAAGATCGGTCTGTTTGGCCGTATCCAAAACCACGGAACTTGGCGCATACCCGGTCGTATCCACGGCGCGCTGCAACCCGAGTCGGCCGCAAGCTTCCAGCAGATCCAGTAAAAATTCCGGCTGCATCAGCGGTTCCCCACCGGAAAAAGTGATCCCGCCTCCGGATTGGTCGTAAAAAAGAATGTCCTTTTTGATTTCCTCTATGACCTCAGAGACACGGACTTCTCGGCCGATCATTTGCCGGGCCTCGGCCGGACAGATCCGGGCGCAGGCGCCGCACAGCCGGCAGCGGGTGCTGTCCGCAAATGAATCGTTTTCAGAAGGGATGGCCTGTTGACTGCAGGCTTGAAAGCACAGACCGCAACCGATACAGCGGTCCGGCCGCAGCAAACCTGTCACGGCCCTTTGCAAACTTTCCGGGTTATGACACCATTGACAGCGTAACGGACAACCCTTAAAAAAAACCGTGGTGCGGATGCCGGGTCCGTCGTGAATCGCGTATTTTTTTATATCAAAGATGATTCCGGATGACATAGGGCTCTTCAAGATGCACATTGCGACAAATTTCTGTCGATTATATTATTTAAATTCTATTAAAAATTTACAGTCGAAAATTTTGATTTCAAATTAAAACCGAAACCTTATGAATGAGTTTAAAACAATTTGAATAACCTGTCAAAGTAAAAATCAGGTCATCAGACCACTTTAATTAATAATTAATTAAATTAAGTTTGATTATGTTAAATGATTTTTCATGCATGGCTTTACACCATCGAATAGCCGATCGGCGCCATTTTTAAAAACGTATTTTCCGACAATCTAAGATTGGTTTTCTCTCGATTTTCAATTTCAATTGTGGGCTGACGATCAGGCATGGCAATCCTCATTCGACAGGTTTTGTGACCCAAAAGGTGAGACGTGAATAGTGAAACGGTAAACGTGAGAACGTGAAAAAGTATTTTACGTTCACACATTCTCTCTTTCACACGTGGTTACGTTCTCATTCTCCGTTGTCCCCTTTTCTTACACCCTCGACCCCTTGAACCCT
>RPPU01000652.1 GCA_003819975.1 Desulfobacteraceae bacterium | reverse complement strand
ATCATAGGTCAACCCGATTTTCATAAGCGTCATTCCTTAATCAAATATACTACTAATCCGCGCAACCGAGTTGACCGGCAGGGTCGGGATAACGATAGGGCCGTCCTTGATAATTGGTCAGGAGCAAGTCGTTTTTTTCGCGACCAGCCATGTATTGAGGCATCAAGGGTATTTTACCGCCGCCGCCGGGTGCATCGATAACATAATTGGGCACCGCGTAACCGGTGGTGTATCCCCGCAAACCCTTAATGATCTCCAAACCTTTTTCAACGGGTGTCCGGAAGTGGCCGGAGCCCTGAATCGGATCGCATTGATATAAGTAATAAGGTTTAACACGGATTTTAAGGAGGCCGTGCATCAACCGTTTCATGGTCTCCAGTTGATCGTTGATCCCGGCCAAGAGCACGGTTTGGCTACCCAAAGGAATCCCGGCATCAGCCAAACGCTCGCAAGCCTGACTTACTTCGGGAGTCAATTCGTCCGGATGGGTAAAATGAATGCTCATCCAAACAGGATGATAACGTTTCAACATACGGGTCAGATTGGGCGTAATGCGTTGCGGCAGTACGACCGGCGCTTTGGTTCCAATGCGCACAAACTCCACATGCTCAATGCGGCTCAGTCGGGAGAGGATCCATTCCAAGTCCTCATCCGGCATGGTCAAGGGATCGCCGCCGGAAATGAGCACATCGCGCACAGCCGGGTTGGACTTTATATACTCGATCCCTTTATCAAGGTGTTCCCGGGTAAAGTGGGTCCGATGCTCATCACCGACCATGCGGGAGCGAGTGCAATAGCGACAATAGGTGGAGCAAAACCCGGTCACCAGCAATAGGACGCGATCGGGATAGCGATGCACCAAGCCGGGGACAGGACTGTCATGCTCCTCACCAAGCGGATCTTCGGCCTCACCGGCGGAGAAAAAGTGTTCGGCGGTTGTCGGCACCACGGCGCGACGCAAAGGCTGCAATGGATTGTCCCGATCCAGGAGACTCGCATAATAGGGCGTAATGGAGAGCGGGAGCTGCTTGGCCAAATAGGTCATAGCCTTTTGTTCATCTTCAGAAAGACGAACAAAAGTGTTCAGCGCCTCTAAGGTTTTGATGCGATTGCGAAGTTGCCATTGCCAGTCATTCCAATCTGTAGAGCTTACAGACGGGAAAAACCGTTGACGGAAGACCGAGGTACGGGGGCCGATCTTAAACCTCGGTAAAGGCGGGGTCTTACGGATCTGGATAACTTTAGGCTTCGGCGGTTTTTCAGTTACACTTTTTAAAAGATCAGAAAGCGATTCCTCACTCCAGAGCTTGAGTTGAGCATCCGACGAGGGGGGGGGCTCAATATCTTCCGTGTTAACGATTTGTTTTTCCATATAATGAGAATTATTCTTCCTCCTTTAAAAAAAAATAAGAGGGGTATAGCACCCCTCTTCCATTAATGGACGGTCTGTTTAAGTTTACTCTGTATGTAAAATCCCTGTTCAGGTATTGACTGACTATACATAACCCACATCAAATTAAGTAATATCCTGTTTTCGTTTTTTCCGCCTTATCGGGCGGATGTTTTTCAGTTCAAAAATTGGTGAACTGATTATGGTTTCCGAGCTGTAATAAGCATAATACGTGCCAATGAGTAAAATGCTGATATCGCGACGGTTTTTTTAAAGAGCCGTACTGGTTGCGGAACAAAAAGTTCCGATAAATGCCACTATTAACAAAAACAAAATCAAACTAAAAGCATTTTGTGTATATAACTATCTGTAAGAAGGCGACAAAACAATATTAAGAATTAATAGTTCCGTTTTATTGTTTGTCGGAACTAAAAGTTCCGTTTTTATGTTCGTCGTCATGCTTGTACCACCATTAAAGTTTTAAAACAAGATTAAATTTCAAAAATACAGGGAAACGGACTTTATAATTAAATCCGGTTTTAAAACACCAGGTTTTAGCGACCCAGATTGCGGGATAAAGGGCTAATATTTATCCTCAGAATCGAAATCATATTCGTCGTCTTCGCCATCTTCATCGTATTCATCGTATTCATCATACTCTTCGTACTCTTCGTACTCTTCGTCATCCTCTTCATCCAGCACCTCATAGCTGGTGGTGGAAATCCATTTACCGCCGTCCCGATCTTCCCGAATAAATCCGGTAACCTCGACTTCTTCATCAATAAAGTCGAAAAGCTCTTCACCCTGCTTGTTGTTATCGACCATGTAATTATCATCATCCGTGGAGATCTCGATCGAGACCACATTGTCATTATCGTCCCACTCCGTAGCGGTGACAAACCCAATGATGGTGACTTCATTTTTCACATTCTCTATGGCCATTTTTCCCCTCTTTAAATTTTGATATTTTTCTTAAACATGATCTCAGGATCAAGTCAAGCATAAGATTTCACCATTTATCAGTGCAAATTTTAGGCCCAAAAAAAATTGAGATTTTAGTTTTTTATAAATGGCCGTTTTTGTTCAATACGACGGGTTTATTTCCGGGCTATCACCTGCAGATTGTGTTTTTTTGCTTTAAAATATCCTTGGGCGAATTCAGCCACCACTTGGGGGTCATACCCTTTGCAACTAAAAACATCCAGATAAGTGGTGTTGGTAAGGTTGGCAAAATGAGCGGAGATCAGCGATGTTTCAATCAATTGGGTCATGGAGAAACCGGCCACGCGTTCATCTTCGCCGAAATGAACGACCTGGGTCTCGCCAAAACGTTTCATTTCAATCAGATCACACAGTTTGGCGACAAATTGTTTTATATTTTGCGCGTCACGGATAAGATTCGGGTCGCAGTCATAAAGATCAATACATGAAAGTAATCCCCAAGGAGGGTCGTGATCGGGTTTGGATCCTTTTTTTTCAGT
>RPPU01000651.1 GCA_003819975.1 Desulfobacteraceae bacterium | reverse complement strand
TTATTTCAGATAAGCCGATACTCCGTCCAAAAAAAGTTGCACGGCCAGCGCCACCAGAATCATCCCCATCAGGCGCTCAACCGCTATCAATCCGCGTTTGGTCAAAAAGCGAATCAAAAACGTGGAGCTGAAGAGCACGGCAAACGTTCCGGCCCACGCCAAGCCGGAAGCGAACAAAAGCTTTAATAAGTGGTCGGGTTCGGCGGTTGAGAACAGAAGCAAGACCGATAAAAGCGAAGGTCCCGCGACGAGCGGCACGGCCAGAGGCACCAGCAGCGGTTCGCCTTCCAGGTCTTTATCGGTATGGCCTTCCGCGGCCGGAAAAACCATGCGCACGGCGATCAAAAAGAGGATCAGGCCGCCGGCCATGCTCACCGAGGCTTGTTTCAATCCAAGAAAATTCATGACATATCGGCCGCAGAAAACAAAAATCACGATCAGAATCAAAGCGAAAAGAAGTTCCCGCACCAGAACTTTGCGCCGGCGCCGATCCGGCACTTTTTCAAGAATGGGCAGAAAAATGGGAATATTGCCGAACGGGTCCATAATCAAGAAAAGGGTGATCGAGACGGATAAGATGTCCATGGGCTTTCCTTTGGTTTGAGCGGTTAAGAGGTTGCTTCAGACTGTTTTTTATGTTTCTAAAAGGTTTTCAAGGAGCTTTGGGCGAACGGATTCTTCGAACGCGTTCCGCCAATTCTTGAGCCTCCGTTTCTTTTGCGGTTTTCGCATACAGATCCGCCAGGTTTTCCAAGGTGTCGACCAGACGGATATGCTCGGGGCCAAACGCTTTTTCGCCTATCCGCAGAGCGCGCAAATAAAGCGGTTCGGCTTGCGCATAGTCGCCCCGGCTGTGATACAAAAACGCCAGGTTGTTTAGTGAGTTCGCAACTTCGGGATGATCCGGCCCGAAAGTTTTTTCTTTGATACTTAAAGCGCGCTTGAACAGGGCTTCCGCTTCAGAATATTTGGCCTGGCTATGATAGACCAGAGCCAGATTGTTCAAAACGGTCGCCGTATGGGGATGATTGGACCCGAGCATTTTCTCATAGATGATCAAGGCCCGTTTTAAAAGCGGTTCGGCTTTAAGGTCATGGCCCTGGGAAAGATAAAGTTCGGCCAGGTTATTCAGCGAGGTGGCGACACCGGAGTGGTTTGGTCCCAAGGTTTTTTCCTTTATGGCCAGCGCGCGTCGGTAAAGGGGTTCAGCCTCGGCCTGACGACCTAAAGCCTTATAAAGTTCGGCCAGATTATTTAGGGATGCGGCCAGATCGGGGTGATCCGCAGCCAGCGTTTTTTCGCGGATATCCAAAGCGCGCTTATAAAGCGGTTCTGCTTCGATATATCGGCCCAAGGTCCGATAAAGTTCGGCCAGGTTGTTCAGGGGCGCAGCCAAATCAAAGTGATCCGGGCTCAACGTTTTTTCACGGATAGCCAAGGCGCGTTTATAAAGCGGTTCGGCTTGGCCGTATTTCCCCTGGACCCGGTAAAGCTCGGCTAAATTGTTCAAAGAGACCGCCATAGCGGGATGTTCCGGGCCAAGGGCATATTCGCGAATAGCCAGGGCGCGGGTATAAAAGGGTTCGGCGTCAAGGTATTGACCCTGGGCTCGGTATATTTCCGCCAGGTTGTTCAGGGCGGTGGCCATATGAAAATGGAGCGGACCGAACGTGCTTTCAGCTACTTGCACTGCTTCTCGAGCGAGTTTGAGCGCTTCGGCATATTGCCCTTGCGTAAACAACACCTTGAGCTTCACATTCAGCTCATTCCACTTTGCTTCCTGGCTGCGGACCGGTCCGGTCAGCGTTATGAATAGGATGGCAATCAAGATGAGGTGACGGTGAAGTTTCATTTTTGCTCCCGGAATATTAGGGACCGCTTAATAAACATCGGCTACGGGTGAACGAAATATGATCTAATTTCTTCTTTTTTGCAGTGGATTTCACCTAATAGCCTATAGTCTACAGCCTATTCACCTTTGTCAGCATGAATATTATACCGTGCTTCCCGATAAAAAGCCATAAGCCAGGATTCGCCATTTTATCATGTATCGGGCTGTAGATTATGGTTGTTCGGTTTTATCTTGCTACAGTCTATCATCCTGACTTATCATGATTTTTCTTGATAACCGCGCCCAAAGTTGTTAAAACAAACCTTATTCCGCATGAATTTTTCTCAATTGATCAGATCGAATCGCCTCAGAAAAGGAAAGGTTGCCGGGGAAGGGGGCGTTTAGCCGATTATGCGTCAATCGACACCCGAGCGGTCGGAGAGCCGGTCCAACCGGAAAGGAAACACCGGGAATCGAAAAAATCGTAAAATAAAGGAATGAAAGGAGCAGACCATGAAAACACCCTTAGTAAAAGCGGAAATCCTATCCATTTATAAAAAAAATGATACCCGAGTCTTTCTGCCGGATAGAATGGCCCAATGCACACCGGATATGCAAAGGGCCATTTATGGGTTGAAAAGCGATTTGGAAGCGCTGGGCGGGAATCTGTATTTATCGGATCTCTTCCGCACTTATGACATGCAATGGCAAGCCAATCTCGATTATAAAACCGGAAAAAAACCAGCCTATAGCCCGCCGCCGGGCGGCAGCATGCATGAAGCCGGCCGGGCTTTTGATCTGGATTTGGACAACATCAAAATCACTCTGAAAGCTTTCTGGAAACTCGCCGACCAATACGGTTGCAAACCGATCATTACCTCTCCGGACGCATCCGCTAAAGAAGCCTGGCATTTCGATTGCCGGGGGAGCCATCAACTGATTTATGATTATTATGAAAGCGGCAAAGGAACCAATTTCAAGCCTTATGCGGCTATGGCCGCCTCCGCCATATTGGCGTTGGGAATAAAGGTGGATGTTTTTAACGGTAAAGAAAAAGAGGCCGCGATT
>RPPU01000650.1 GCA_003819975.1 Desulfobacteraceae bacterium | reverse complement strand
TATCCAGCACTTTTTGGTAAAAACGCCGCTCAGACGAGCGAATGTCACGGATACGCTCCAGCAGTTCGTCGAAATAATCCGTTTCCCCCTTGCCGGGCGGGTTTTTTAGGCGCTCGTCATCTATGGTGAATCCCTTGACCAGATATTCGGTCAAGCGTGCTGTTGCCCACTGGCGGAATTGCGTGCCCCGATGACTGCGGACCCGATAGCCCACAGCGAGGATAATCGGCAAACTGTAATGTTCGATCTCACGCGCAACTTCACGTTTACCCTCTGTTCGAACTATCCGGAATTTCCGGATAGTTGCCTCGCGTGAAAGCTCCCCCTCGTCATAGATGTTTACGATATGTTCATTGATGGTACGGACATCTTTTTGAAATAGCTCGGCAATCAGAGATTGCGTCAGCCAGATCGTATCGTTTTCCAACCGGCATTGAATGCGCGTCCGGCCGTCTTCGGTCTGATATAGGATCATCTCGGATCTTGGGGGATTCTTGTCAATCATGGGCTCTTTTTACAAATGAAATCAGGAGCATTTTTATAATCCATCGCTCAGATATAATAGTTTTTTGCTAGAATATCGTTAAAAACAACCAGTCCGTTATGTCGAAATCGGGCGTATTTGAGCTTTATTTCTATTCAATCCCCAATTCCTGTTTCTTTTTCTTCATGGCCTCGATCTGGGCCTGCTCCCATTCCTTGATCTGGACCAGGAGCTGTTTGTATTTTTCCAGGCATTGTTGCAGGCGCTTGACATGGTTGACCAGGCCCTGATAGGTGGTGTCGTTGTCCCATTCGCAGCCCTGGACTTCGGCGGTGTAAGAGGCGGGCAGGCGGGCCGGTTCGATGAACTTGATTTTGGCCGGGGCCGTGCTACAGGCCGAAAAGCTCATGAAGAATACGCTGAGGCACAAGCATCCTAAGACAGTCAATGGACGCCAATTCGGTCTTGATTTTTTCGATTTGTTTTTCATAGTCGGTTGCCCTTTCTTGCATCGTTTTGAGTTCTTTTTCTTTGGCTTCAATCTCTTTTTTCAAGGCCTCGGCCGCGCCCGGCTGGGCCAGGGCCAGATTGGCCTGCAAATCAGAGATTTCTTTCTTTTTCTGGTCAATGCCGGCGTTGAGTTTCCTGATGTCGGCGCGCAGGGTCTCCAGTTGCTGTTTCTGGATTTTGGTTTCTTCCTGCAGGGCCCTTAACTTGTTCTCCAGGTCCCTTTTTTCCTGGGCATGTTTGGCCGCCAGGGCGCCTTGTTCCTGAACCATTTTGTTCAGGGATTCTTCGGAGGCCTTGGCGCTGGCTTCCTTGACCTCGACTTCCTTTTTTACCAGGTTCAGATCTTCAGTTAGTTGTTGGATTTCTTTTTTTTGGGCGCCGTTTTTATTCTGCAGGTGCATGGTATAGAAAAACAGACCTACAGCAGCGGCACCCAAAACGGCTATGACCGTAAAGGTCACTTTTCCGCCTAGTAAATTGAGCATGGGGACCTCCTTTAAAAGTTCAGAGTTCATGGGACGGATGACGAGAAACTGTCATCCGGAGTTCACAGTTCACAGTTGAAGATAAAGAGTTCCAAATTCACGGTTCACAGTTCACGGTTGCAAAAAAAGAGTTCAGAGTTCTGAGTTCACGGTTCAAGCTTGCTCAACTTACGGTTTTCATATTTTTTGAGATAGTTGATAAATCCGCGAATGGCGGCACGCGCCTGCCTCGCTTGTTCGTAAGCCGTATTAAATTCGTCGGAACCTATATATGCTTCATCCAAAGCGACATAGAGTTCGCTTTGGACTTCCGTGCAGGAGCGCTTGGCATATCTCAAGAACCGGACAAACTCCGCATTGGTCTCGGAATCAAAACCTTCGGCAATATTGTGCATGCCGGAACCCGCAGCCTTTTGGATCTGTTGCTTTAACCCAAAATCTTTTGAAAATTCCGGTTTCTTTGTCAGGCCATATATTTTGCGAGCCAATTCACGTGAAAGTTTCCAAGCATCGATATCTTCAAACCGCTCAATCTTCATGCGCATGTGGCCTTCTCAAACTTTAAACTGTGAACCGTGAACCTGGAACTCCAGTTTTTAATGATTAAGTCTATTTGATCGAAAAAATGGAAATGTTATGTTAATTGATTTATAGGCCAAGGTTTGTTTGGCTGTCAAGCAAAGAAATGGAAGGGGATAATCAGGAAAACAACATGAATAGCTTTCTTTTTTTGAATTCCTGAGTAAACGGTCGTGATAATGTTTCGGGGGATCCGGATGCCAGGTAGCGACCGATATATTCATGCTTTTCAATATGTTAGGAATAGTATGGGTGGATTTACCTAAATTTGATTCGTTTTATTGAAATTAAATAAATAAAAACTATGTTTTATGAATAAATGATAGTTATAAATATTAGCAATAAATAGGTTGCAGATGTTTAAGATTTATTATATATTAACATTTAAAGGTGTAATTGATTGAAACCTGCTTGAATTAAAGAAATTTTATAAAAATATCATGTAGTTATTTAAATTTAAGCAGTCGGTCTGTTTCTTAATTTCTCTTCCCACTTCCAAACTCCATATATCGAAATTTTAAATGGAGATATCCCGCGACGATCGCGGGAACGTTTTTCTTTAGCCGAGCAGATATCTTAAAATAACAATTCCGAGATATCCTGATATTCTCTAACAAGAACAAGGAGCAATTCAATGAACGTCCTGCTTATTTACCCTAAGTATCCCGACACTTTTTGGGCTTTTAAGAACGCCCTGAAATTCATATCCAAAAAGGCAGTGCATCCGCCCCTGGGCCTGACTACGGTCGCGGCCATGCTACCGCGGGATTGGCAAAGAACACTGGTGGATCAGAACGTGAAGGGATTGAAAGACACGGACCTGAAATGGGCCGACAGGGTCT
>RPPU01000649.1 GCA_003819975.1 Desulfobacteraceae bacterium | reverse complement strand
ATCATGAAAGCCAAGAAAAAACCTTTGGAAGAAAAGAACCTGGCTGGTTTGGGTTTAAACCCGGCCGAGTTCGGTTTAAGCGCCCGCAAACTGACGATCGTCAAATTGGCTCCGCCGCCCGATCGTAAAGCCGGCCGGATTATTGATGGAGATTCACCGGAATCCAAGGCCGCTGAACTGGCGCGCTTGTTACACGAAGAAGCCAAAGCGCTATAAAACGGATGATCGCAAATGATTTGATGAGATTTTCCTCTATTTGAAAACAAGGAGATAAAAAATGGCACAAGGAATTATGACGATTGCGGAACAAAGGGATGGTGAAATCCGCAAAATATCGTATGAAATAGTAAGTGAAGCCCGCCGCCTGGCCGACAAGAACGGGCAGCAAGTCACAACCCTGCTGCTGGGTTCAAAAGTCAAAGACAAAGCCGCCACCTTGGGGCATTATGGCGCTGACCAGGTTTTGGTTGCCGAAGACCCTCTTCTGGAACCTTATACAACCGACGCCTATGTGGCGGTGATCGCCGAAGTGGTCAAAGCCCAACAACCCGCTATCTTGCTGCTGGGCGCTTCTTTCCAGGGTAAAGATTTGGCCGCCCGGCTTTCAGCCCGTTTAGGGGTCGGCATGGCCCAGGATTGCACGGCCTTCACAATCGACAACGGGAATCTGGTCGCAACCCGGCCCATTTATGCCGGTAAAGTTTATGCCCAAACTTCTTATAACAATAGTTTCCCGCAAATGGCCACGGCCCGACCGAATGTCATGGTCCTTAATAACCCCGATCCCTCTAAAGCCGCAAAAATCGCGGATGTGAGCGTAAAACTCGATCCCGGCGCCCTAAAAACCAAGGTCGTTGAAATTCTTAAAGACCAGGCCGGAAAAGTGGATTTGACCGAAGCGAATATAATCGTATCCGGCGGACGTGGTATGAAAGACGCGGACGGTTTTAAGGTCCTGGAAGCCTTGGCCGCCGTAATCAAAGCCTCGGTGGGCGCCTCCCGTTCGGCCGTGGACGCGGGTTGGCGTCACCATCCCGACCAGGTCGGGCAAACCGGTAAGGTGGTTTCACCCAACCTTTATATCGCTTGCGGTATTTCCGGCGCCATCCAACATCTGGCCGGCATGAGCACTTCCAAAGTGATCGTGGCTATCAACAAGGATCCGGATGCTCCGATTTTCCAAAAAGCCGATTACGGTATTGTGGACGATCTTTTCAAGATCGTGCCTTGCTTGACTGATTCGGTCAAAAAATATATGTAAACAGATCAGAATGATTGCGAAACGGCCGTCAGGATGTCGCCTGACGGCCGTTTCTTTTAAACAATTTTAATGATCACAGGAATAGACAAGGGGGAAGACGAGGGTTATGCTGCTGTTTTCCCTATAGCCTAAAAGGCTACAGTCTATCAGACTAAATTGTTTTCACTTTCTCTTCACTCTCCAAGTTGCTTGCCTCACAACAATGTCGAACGGATGAAATCCGGACTCAACTTCTGTAGAATACGCGCCATATTGTTGAGTTGAACTTCCACCGTACCCTCATAAATCTCTACAATGCGGTTATCGCGATAGCGACGCTCCACATCCTGTTCCAGAAAATAACCGTAGCCGCCGAAAATGGAAATGGTTTCATCAATGATCGCCCGGGCGGTCTCCGGCACATGGTGCTTGACCATGGAAGTAAAAAGCGGAATGCTCGCCGCCGTCTTTTCACTACGTTGGTCGATCAGCCAAGCCGCGTGATAGGTGATCCATTTCAAGGACTGGAGCCGGCTCCAGATCCGGGCCAGCTTATGGCCGACGGCCTGGAACTCCAGGATCGGTTGATCGAATTGCCGCCTATCCCTGGCGTGTTGCAAGGCTTTTAAAAAGGCGCCTTCGGCGTTGCCCAAGGCCTGAGCGCCGATTTCCACACGGCTTTCGTCCAAAAATTCAAGCACATTATGCAACCCACGCCCTCTTTGGCCGATAATATTTTTCCGGGGAATTTTTAAGTTATGGAAAACGACTTCTCCGCTTGAGGTCATGCGGATGCCCATTTTATGGGGCAATTCGTTGATCTCCAGTTCACCGCCCAGCCAGGCGGCAGGATCTCTTTCAACGATAACCGTGGTCATGCCTTTACCGGGCGGGGCTTCACGGTCTTCTTGCGCCAAGACCACGAAAAAATCGGCATACGCCGCATTGGTCGTAAAAACCTTGGTACCGTTTAAAATAAACCCATCCGGTCTTTCGTCCAGGGTGGTATCCATGTGCGTCAAATCACTGCCGTGATTGGGTTCTGAAAGAGATACCGCCGCGATGGAGTCACCTTTGACAAGCGGTGCCAGGTACGTACGCATCTGTTCGGCACTTCCGCAGGTTTTTATGATTTTTGAAGGGATATACCCCAGATGCAGGGCCATACCCAGGCCCGAATCCGCTTTGCAAAATTCTTCGACAACCAGCACATTTTCCAGAATCCCCATGCCGCCGCCGCCGATCTCTTCGGGATAATCCAGACCGATAAAACCGAGTTTAGCCGCTTTCCGGAACAGCTCCCGCGGATATTGGTGGTTCAACTCACACTCCTGCGCCAACTCCGGTAAAAACTCTCCTTTGGTAAATTCCGCGGCCGCTTTTTTAATGTCTTGCTGTTCTTTGGTTAAGGAAAAATCCATGCTTGATCCCCTTTCATTTCTAAAAATCGGTCCAACCCGGCTCCCAACGGCCCTGAATTTAAAAAGAAATAACCGCACGCAACTGAACGGAGCCAGGATTATAGGCCGATGGATTTATTTTTCAAGATCATTTGTTTAAAGCAACTCAAAGAAAGTTCTCTGGATCGTTTATCCCAAAATATGCATTAGAGATATTTTATTCACAGAGTCCGAACAACATACGTTTTCACAACCGTAACTCATCTT
>RPPU01000648.1 GCA_003819975.1 Desulfobacteraceae bacterium | reverse complement strand
CTGTAAGGGCGACCGGCCGGTCGCCCCTACACGGATGATCGCTAACCGCCCTTAAAATCAGGGACGTGAAGTTTGCTGGGCTATGTCAATTTTTTAACCCGGTCCTTGGGGCTGATGATATGCATCAACCGAATGCCGAACTTGTCATTGACCACCACTACTTCACCCTGGGCCATTAATTTTCGATTGACGAAAATTTCCAACGGCTGATTGGTCATTTTATCCAATTCCACCACGGAACCCTGGCTCAATTTGAGCAAATCACCGATGGAAATCCGGGTCTTGCCCAATTCCACCGTGATCTCCAGGGGAATATCCAGCAAAAAGTCCATGTTCTGCGAACCGCCCTCTTCCTGGACCCCGGGTTCAATATCCGCGAAAGTCACTTCTTTGGCATCCAGATCGCCGCTCATGTTTTTCTCCAAATCCTTTAGTTCGTCATTCATCAGAACACCTCTTTATTGCCGCCTTCGCCGCCGACCGCACCCCAATGCGTCTCTACGGCTCACGTCTCACGTTTGACGTTTCACGTTTAAAGTTTGGCTTTTCACGTCTCACATTTCACGTTTGACGTTTGACTTTTCACGTTTCACGTTCACCCCGCCACCGGATTCTCCACCTTGAACACTTTTTTCTTATGATAACTGCCCACAAACCCTTCAAACTTGGCAATGCCCTCGATCCGCGCCGGGAGCGGTTTCTTAAAATGATTCTCCAGGATGAGGATGTCTCCTGCTTTCAATTTCAACAGATCTTTGATGGACAAATAGGCATGGCCCAGGTCGACCGCCATCTCCACATCCGTTTCCAAGATACGGTCGCGCAGACTGTTGACCCACGCCAAGTCGATCTGCGCTTCTTCAACGCGATAACCGCCGGCCAGTTTTTGCTTGATCGGCTGGAAACAAGATACCGGAATGCACAGCGTGATGGTGCCCAGGGGCTTGTTCAGTTCCACCTCGATTTTGACCAGCATCATGATCTCTTCGCCCGGTACGATATTGACCACCAGGGGATTGCTTTCCGAACGCACAAACTCGGTCTTAATGGCATGCACATCTTCCCAAACCGTGGTAAAGTCGTTCAGCGCCATCTGCACTACTTTTTCAATGATCCTTTTTTCAATGGGCGTGAAATCCCGGCCCTCGATCTTGGTCGAACCCTTGCCGTTACCGCCGAAAAACGCTTCCACCAGACTGAAGACCAGGCGGCTCTCGATCACCAGGATGCCCATCCCCCGCAAAGGTTCCAGCTTAAAAAGATGCATGCTGGTCGGCACCGGCAGGGAACGCTGAAATTCGCTGTATTTGATCGATTCGATCGGATCCGGATTGATGTCCACCAATTTGCGCAAAGCGCTTGACAGCGTGGAACGCAATTTTTGAGTGAACCGGCTGAACACCACTTCCAGAAGCGGCATGCTGGTCCGGATATTGATCCCCTGGCTGGCCCAATCCTGAGTCACCACAGAGGCCTCCACCACGCCCGGTTTTTTCTCCGCTTCAATATCGCCGGTATCCAGACCCTTCAACAGGGCATCCACTTCATCTTGTGATAAAAGTTTGTTCATAGCTTTTATTTTTCCGCCAAATCAACTGTCTTTCTGTCCTACGGATTTATTCCGGCGCTCTCACCGGAACTTCTGTTCCGGTCGGCCGGAAGACATGTTTTTTCGATCCTATCGAAAAAACATTACTGGATGATGAAATCCATGAAAAAAACATTGGTGATTTTACCGCTCTTCAGGTACTGGTTAAACAGGGCGGCCAGTTCCGCGCGCAGCTGCATCTTGCCTTCCACGGAGTTGATGTCCGGTATACTTTTACTGCTTAACAAAGAAATGATCGCGTCTTTAAACTGGGGCATGCGTCGATCGATCTCCTGCTTGACGGCTTCATTATCCAACTCCAGTTGGATCTGAATTTTTAAATAACGCTTGCCGGTCTGGTCGAGCAGATTCACGATAAAAGTCTCCATGGGATAAATGGGCCCCATGTCCGGCTTGCCTTTGTCTTTTTCTTTGATCGCCACGATTTGGCCTTTTTCTTTGGGAGCCGACATTTTTTTCCAAACCATAAACCCGCCGCCCGCCACCAGCAAGACCAGCACCACGATGATGACCAGTTTAAGCGGAAATGCCTTTTTCCCCGTTTCTTCCTGCTTTTCTTCGTCCTTTTCCTCGCCCTTTTCTTCGTCCGACGCTTTCGTTTTGGGATCCTCCTTTTTGGGGCGCTCCTCTTTTTTATCTTCCGCCATGATCTTTTCTCCTTTCCGCACAGCCCGGCTCTTCCGAATGATATGAAGCAACCTCCATGCCAGAGGCGACAATTCCCACCGGAATCGTTTTTGCCTATTTCCCATGTGATATCGATAAGATGCCAATCGATTTGAATCTTAGGTTGGTTTGTCCGCACATTTGAAAAAGATAGAGGAGGCCCTTTGAGTCAACATTTTGACATCAAAAGGCATTAGACGGATCCCTTAACAGAGGGGGTCGAATTTGAAACAGAAGGCATTGATTTACATCAGATTCAGGCCTCTTGCATTTGCATAAAAGATGTAATTTCTTTGTTCATTTCATTTAGTTTAACCGCCATTTTAGAGATGATTTTCTTGCATTTTCTAAACTCAGCAGGTCCGAAAAACGGGCTCAGCTGAACCATACCGGCCAGGTTCAAAAGATCATTGAAAAGATACGGTTTGCTCCAGGGATCTTGTTCCAAAACCCGCAGGGTTTGGCCTAGGATCGTTTTTACGGTTTTTGCCTGGGATTCCTGTTGGCGGAACAAAGGTTTGAGCTGTTTTTCCAATTTTCTCAGCAAGTCAATCTGTGCGGAGCGGTCCGCGGGTCGGTTGAACCCGATCGGATCCCAGGATCCGTTTTGAAATGTTTCTAAAAACCGATCCCTTTTTTTTTCTTGG
>RPPU01000647.1 GCA_003819975.1 Desulfobacteraceae bacterium | reverse complement strand
TAATCGTTTCGTAAAGTTCACTTAAAATGCATTCCAGGAATATGGAATTTTATATGATTTCTCCCTGCGGTCGAAATGACACGCTCGATATTGTTCATTAACTGAGGACGATTTTGCCTCCGATGTCATTTCGACGAGCGCAGCGAGGAGAAATCGTATCCTTTTTAATGCACCGTTAGGGTTAATTAAATTCCTGAACGCCAAGCCATCTGAATCAGGGATTGGAAAACCCATTCGTTTTTGCTTGATTTATCAGGCAGGCAAAACTAAATTAGGGTCCTAATTTTTTTTGATTCCAAAAAGCGTGGGATCAAAAAAAATGACGTTCCGGCAAAAAACGCCGGAACAAAGACCGTGCAATTGTAAGGCAACAAACTAATAACCTTTTTCCTGATCGACAACAAATTGTCGATGTTTTTGAGTTAATGGCCTAAAATGGAGGAATGGATATGATCAAGACACTTATTGCCGGTGCGGCCGGTCGCATGGGTCAGCGCCTGGTGGCTGCGGTTCAGCAAAGCCCGGAATTGAAACTGACCGGTGTTTTTGAAAGGCCGGACCATCCGGCAGTGGGGCAGGATGCCGGGATCCTGGCGGGTTTGGGGGAGATCGGGCTTAAGATCAAACCCTCTCTCAATGAGGTCATCGGAGCGGGTGAGGTTTTGATCGATTTTACGGCTCCGGCCGCAACTCTTGAAAATATCCGGCTGGCAGCCGGCCATAACCTGGCCCTGGTGATCGGCACGACCGGTATGAGCGGCCAACTTATGGAGGAGGTCACCAGCCTGGCTAAAAGCCTGCGTTGCGTTTTGACGCCCAATATGAGCGTGGGCATGAATGTCATGTTTCATATTGCGGCGGAGATGGCCAAAACTTTAGGCCAAGATTATGATATGGAAATCCTGGAGGCGCATCATCGTTTGAAAAAAGACGCGCCCAGCGGCACGGCCATGCGTTTGGCACAAATCCTGGCTGAAGCCCAAAAACGGGACTTGGAAAAGGTGGCGGTTTATGAAAGAAAGGGTCTGATCGGCGAAAGGACTAAAGACGAGATCGGGATCCAGACCTGGCGGGGCGGGGATATTACGGGCGAGCATACCATTATGTTCGCCGGGATCGGCGAGCGTTTGGAGTTGATCCACCGCGTGCAGAGTCGCGACAATTTCGCGCGCGGGGCGGTGAAGGCGGCGGCTTGGGTGGTCAAGCAAAAGCCGGGGTTGTATGATATGCAGGATGTGTTGGGATTGAAGGAGAAAGTGACTAAAGTTTGAAGTGACTAAAATGCCTAAAGTTACCATTGCTGAAAAGGGGTCATCCGCCTTCGCAAGGCCTAGGGCGGATAAAGAGGGATCAAGGGCTAAGAAAAAGAGAATATCGAATAGCGAATATCGAATTAAGAATGTCGAAGGATCGAGGGACCAAGGGTTCAGAGGATCAAGGGATAGAAAAAAAGAGAATACCGAATATCGAACACTGAATATCGAATGATGAAGGGGAAAGAACAGGGATCAAGGGGTCGAGGGTTCAAGGGTGTAGGGGCAGGCCTTGCGTCTGCCCTTGAATGTCGAATAGCGAATATCGAATTAAGAATGTCGAAGGGGAGAAAAGCAGGGGCCGAGGGTTCAAGGGGATAAAAACAGGGTTCAAGGGGCCAAGGGGTCGAGGGTCCAAGGGTAGAAGAATAGGGATCAAGGGGAGAAAGGCAGGGGTCAAGGGATCAAGGGGTCGAGGGTCAAAGAATAGGGTTCAAGGAGCCAAGGGGCCAAGGGTTCAAGAGCGTAAGGGCAGGCCTTGCGTCTGCCCGTGAATATCGAATCTCGAATGTTGAATGAAAAGGGAAGAAGAATAGGGATCAAGGGACCGAGGAGCCAAGGGTAGAAGAACAGGAACTGAAACATAGAAGAATCTTTCACGCAAAGACACGAAGTCATGAAGATATAAAAAAAAAGAGGATTCAGGGACGAAGAAATAAAAAGCAAGAAATTCAGAAATAAATGAGAGTGGAGACAAGGAGCAAAGGAACAAACCGTGAATTTCAGGGTAAAACGATAAAACTGTGGTTTTTTTTACCCTTGAACGTAGAGACATCCACGTAGAGATATTTTATATCTCTACGGGTCTCTACGGAACCCTCGACCCCTTGGCCCCTTGGACCCTCTCTTTTCAACGAAAGGATTAATGCAGCATGAGTCTATTTGAAAAAGCGGACAGACTGAAAAAATTACCTCCTTATCTTTTCAGCGAGATCGACCGCAAAAAACGCGAGGTCAAGGCGCGCGGGATCGATCTGATCGATTTGGGAATCGGCGATCCGGACCTGCCGACCCCGGACCATATTATCCGGGCCATGCAGACGGCTACGGCCGATCCGGGCAATCACCATTACCCGCCCTATGCCGGCATGACGGAGTTCAGGAGCGCGGCCGCGCAATGGTTTAAGCAACGCTTCGGGGTGACGCTCGACCCTGAAAAAGAAGTCCTGGCCCTGATCGGGAGCAAAGAAGGCATTGCCCATATTCCGCTGGCTTTTATCAATCCGGGCGATGTGGCTTTGGTGCCTTCTCCGGGTTATCCGGTTTACAATACGGCCACTTTGTTCGCGGGCGGCGAGCCTTATTTCATGCCGCTCGTGAGCCGCAACCGCTATTTGCCCGATCTGGAAGCCATTCCGGCCAATATTCTCAAACGGGCCAAACTTCTGTTTCTCAATTATCCCAACAACCCCACCGCGGCTTTGGCGGATGCGGCTTTTTTCAATAAGGTGGTGGCGTTTGCCCAGAAGCATAAGATTCTGGTTTGTCATGACGCGGCTTATACGGAAGTCGCTTTTGACGGCTATCGGGCGGCCAGTTTTCTGGAAACCCCGGGCGCTAGGGAAGTCGGCATTGAATTTCATTCACTTTCTAAGACCTATTGCATGACGGGTTGGAGGGTCGGT
>RPPU01000646.1 GCA_003819975.1 Desulfobacteraceae bacterium | reverse complement strand
GTCATGGTCGGTTCCTACGGCACGGGCTTAATATCCGATTCGGAATTGACCGCCTTAGTGAAGAAGGAATTCGACCTGCGGCCGGCCGCCATTATCGAACGGCTGGATCTGCTGCGGCCGGTCTATCGTAAAACCACCAATTACGGTCATTTCGGACGGGAGTTGCCCGAGTTCACCTGGGAAAAGGCCGATATGGTCGCCGTTCTGAAAAAGGCGGTGAAGTAGCCGCTTGAGCGCTGCAAAGGGCGTTTCCCGGCGAGGCAACGGATCGCTTTGCAGCAGAAGTAGTCCTACCGCCGGGAGATGAAAACTCGAACCGATAAAAAGGGGGCGGATTTTATTGAATCCGGGCCCCTTTTTATCGGCGGAAATGAAAGAAGATTGTTTAGGCAACGTAGTGAAAAATCTTTGTTTACCCTCTGTTCAGCCGCACAGGAACGAACGGGGCACTCTTTTGAATTCTCCTTGTGCTTCCCATAAGACATGATCGGTTTGCCGGACCGGTAAGTAATCAAATTTCCAGGCTTTTTACGGCTTTTAGTATTCTTCAGCCTGAACTTTTCAACCCCTGTTTTAGCGATCGTACGCTTTGTTTTGTTAACCTTATGAAATGACAAGAGATTAGATCTTAAATCCCATTCGGATGGCAGCGCTGTTCAATGAAGTGAACCTTGTCCGCAGTTTTTACCCCGTTTTTAAGGGGGATTTCAATTTTTTGAATGACCCAGCCCTTATTTTCTTGACAGAAGTAGCCAATGGTATTAGTGGTCTTAATCATAATATTGTTATAATGAGTGAGTCATGCTCCTTGAAGATCTCCAGTATTCCATTTATTAAAAGGAATAAGTGGTTCAGCAGATAGAAAATTAAGTGATGTGATGCGCGCCAATGCCGATCGAATAAATGACGGTTGGTTTTTATATCGAGAATAGCAGCGCCATTTCAGTACGGATTTTATAGGCGATATATCGGCGAATGAAATCGCGGATAAGGTAGTTTGTAAGTTGGGTTACTGTTTCACTTTTTATTAAGCTGATTTTAACTACAAGGAGGAGAAATGATGAAAAGTTCCAGAGGAGCAATTTTAGTTTTATGTCTGCTGGTGGTGGGTCTTTTTTGTTTCAGCTCACCCGTGCTTGCCCAAGCCAAACCGATTGAATTAACCTATTCCATTTTCTTCCCCGCGCCCCATGCGCAAGCGGTTTTGGCCGGCGAATGGGCCAAAGAAATCGAAAAAAGAACCAATGGACAAGTAAAGATCACCATGTATTACGGCGGCACCTTGACTCCGTCCAATCAATGCTATGACGGCGTGGTCAACGGTCTTTCCGATATCGGCTTGTCCGTTATGGCTTATACCCGCGGGCGGTTCCCTCTGTCGGAAGTGCTTGATCTGCCCTTGGGATTCAAGAGCGGCATGGTCGCCACGAAGGTTGCCAATGCCTATGTCAAAAAAATGCAACCTAAAGAATTAGCCGATACCCAAGTCATGTATCTGCATGCCCATGGCCCGGGTCTGTTGCACACCAAAGAACCTATTGCCAAGTTGGAAGACCTCAAGGGCATGAAGATTTCGTGCCAGGGGTTGGCCGCTAAAATCGTAGAAGCCCTTGGCGGAGTGCCGGTCGCCCTGCCCATGCAAGACCGTTATGATGCCCTTCAAAAAGGTGTTGCCGAAGCAGGCCTTTTCCCGCTTGAAGCCCTTAAAGGTTGGAAACTGGCGGAAGTCGTAAAATCCACCGTTTATAATTATAGCTCTTCTTATTCAACCGGATTTTTCGTGGTCATGAATAAGGATAAATGGGCTGCTTTACCGCCCAATATCCAGAAAGTTTTTGAAGCCGTGAACGGGGAATATATCGAAAAAGCCGGCCAGACCTGGGATAAAGCCGATGAAGTGGGCCGTACCTTTGCCGTTGAAAAGGGCATTAAATTTATCGAGCTTTCAAAAGAAGAAAGCGCCCGCTGGGCTGAAAAAGTCAAACCGCTCTTGGACGGGTATGTGAAAGCCATGAAGGAAAAAGGCCTTCCGGGTGAAGAAACCCTGAAGTTTTGTCAGGAAGAGATGAAAAAACTACAGAAGTAACAAAGGACAAAAGGAAGGGGTTTCGGCCCCTTCCTTTTTTTGATTAAGTTGAAAAAAGCAACTAGGGGTTTTCCATGGAGTGGTTTAGCAATAAAGTAAAGGGATTAAGCAATGTGTTGAACATCATCGCAGGGATCAGCATTACTTTCATTATTGTGCTGACCGTTGTTGATGTTATTTTAAAAAACAGGAAAATGGCCATAACCGGCACCTATGAATTGTGCATGTTCGCGGGCGCCATGGTTATCAGTTTTGCCCTGCCCATGACCACCTTTGCTAAAGGTCATGTTTTGGTCGATTTTTTGGTTCTCAAGTTTTCCCGGAAGATGAGGAATTTCATTAATATCGTGACGCGACTAATGGGGGTCTTTCTCTTTGCCATCGCAAGTTGGAATATGTTTAAAATCGGCATGAGCCTGGCCCGGACCGGCGAGGTCTCCATGACGTTGCAACTTCCCATGTATCCCATTGCTTACGGCATTGCTTTTAGTTTTTTGGTGCAATGCCTGGTTCTGATCACGCAGATCGGCCAGATTATAAGGGGGTCTTATGAATGAGGTTATGATAGGCATTTTAGGCCTTGTTATAGTATTGATTTTGTTTATGACCGGAATTGAGCTGGCTTTTGCCATGGCCCTGATCGGTTTTTTAGGTTTTAGCTATCTGGTCAGCATGAAAGCAGGCATGAACATTTTGGCCAAGGATTTTTTCGATGTATTCGCAAACTACGGTTTCACGGTCATTCCGCTCTTTGTGTTAATGGGCCAGATTGCGTTCAATGCCGGTATTGCGAAACGCTTGTATGATTCCGCCTACCGGTTTGTCGGCCATATCCCGGGCGGCTTGGCCATG
>RPPU01000645.1 GCA_003819975.1 Desulfobacteraceae bacterium | reverse complement strand
GCAGGGTTACCTCCGGCCGGGTACCGAGCCAGCGCATAAGGCTCCCGGCGACTTCGGCCATATCTTCCAAATGCCCGTGCGAGCCGCCCCAGCCGATCGCGATCCGCTCTCCTTTGATCCGGGTCTTGGCCGGTAACTCTTCCAACATCTGATTCGGAAATACCTCGTTGCGGATGTTCAAATGGCCGTACAATTTCTGAAGACGCCCGCAAGTAAACTGCAAGCCGTCGCAGACTCGCGCCAGCCTTTGGAATAAACGTTGGTTTTCGATATTCCGATAAAAAAAATGAACCGGATTCCAGGGCGGAATGGCTTTTAAATCATCGGCGATTTCGTAAAAAGTGGCCTGCCCCCGCGCCCGGCGCTTTTGAATATCCGGTAAAAAATCCGGATCGCAGATATTTTTCAAAATCAATACATCGGCGGCCGCGACAATCTCCTCCCGCAGGCGATGTTCGGCGGTTAAGTTGACCACATAAACGTTTTCCGCTTCCGCCATGGCGCGGCCCGGTGCATAAGTGCGGTAGTAATAATCGCCGCCGCCCGGAGCCTGGGGCGGTTCAATCTGGGCGATAAGCAAGGAAGGCATGGGTTTCCTTTGTTTTTTTGATCCCGAAAAACGCGGGATTAAAAAAAAGGCCGATATTTTTGAATAAGAATAAATCGATTCGGAAAAAACAACCGGCACCGCGACTTTTATGCGGATACTTTAAATATGGAATTTTAAACCATGGTGCGCGAATTAAAAACCTTTAGAACTTCGTCCCGATTGCTTTTGGTCGCCCGGGGCACAGGATAAAAATAAAGATCGACTTTGGCAAAAGGCTTGGGCAGATAACTCTTATTCCAGGTATTGGGAATATTCCATTTACGGTTGCAGGTCACCAGGCATTGGTAAAGAGGCAACCCGGTTTTATAAGCAAAGAGATGCGCGCCGGCCTTGGCCTCAAACCGCGGCCCGTTCGGCCCATCCAGGGCAAAGCTGAAATAATAATGACCCTCGCTCAATTTCTTCAGCATGGCCACCAAGCCGCGCATGCCGCCGCGCGTGCTGGAACCGCGGACAACTTCAAAACCCATGACTTTCAAACCGGCCGCCATGATGGTCCCGTCTTTGGATTGGCTGGACAAAGTCAAAAATTTGGAATGTTTGCAAATTCCGATCAGGGCCAATTCATCGCCATGCCAGTGCCCGAAAACAAAAGATTGATCCGGATGTTTGGTGTAAAAATCAACCGGCGCGGCCTTTTCGACAAAATGGACCCGGTAAGACCAGGTGGAGCTGTAGAGACGATAAAATAAACCGGCTAAGGCGCCTAATAACTCGTATCTATTGAAAAAAGACATGAAAAGATTTTATGCCAAGCACCCGCCTAAGTCAAGCCATCCTTATTGCTTATTGATTAGCGGATATCTCAAAAATGTTATTTTAAAAAATGCGTTTATTCCCGGCTTCTTTATAACGGCATGATTCGTTTTTTAATTTTTGAGATATCCTGTATTGAAAAATCGAAAAACTTTTGTTATAAATCGGGCTCCCTAATTAATTCATCGGTAAAATAAAGGATGCCTTATGCCGATTTTTTTCGTTTTGTCCATTGCCGTTCAGGTCATCTGCGGGATTCACGCGGTTAAAACCGGACGTGAACGCTGGCTTTTTATCATCATTTTCTTTTCTTTGGTCGGCTGCCTGATTTATTTTTTCGTGGAATTTCTGCCTGACTTGCGTCATCAACCCGCAACTCAAAAAGCCGGCTCCGGCTTGTTCAAATTATTGGATCCCGGACGGGATTTGCGTGGGTTGCGCGACCAATTGACCCGCACCGACAGCATCAACAACCGCAAAGCCCTGGCCGACGGCTATGTGCGGGCCGGTCTTTTCAAGGACGCCATCGACCTGTATCAGACCTGTTTGCGCGGGACTTATGTGGATGATCCCGGCATCATGGAAGGTCTTTCCCTGGCCCATTTTTTTCAGGAAAATTACGCCGGAGCCAAACAATACCTGCTGCAGCTCAAGGAACTTCAGGCTGAAAAAACGCCCCATGAATTCAAACTACTCTTGGCCAGAACTTATGAGGAGCTGGGTGACCGGGAGAACGCCCTGAACGAATACATGAACCTGCTGCGCCTGCATTCCGGCGAAGAAGCACGCTACCGCTATGCCCTCTTGTTGAAAAAAATGGGCCGCACCCAAGAAGCCCGCGACCTGTTCCAGGCCGTCATTAATGAAACCCGCATCCAACCCAAATTCTATCGGCGCGCCCAGAAAAAATGGGTTGAGCTGGCTAAAAAAGAAATATAGAAAACCAGCCGGATAAAAATCCTCACCACCAAGACTCTAAGACACAAAGGCAGGAAAATTTTTTATATTTCTTTTACTTCGTGTCTTCGCGTCACTGGAGTAATTTCAAAGTCTTCTGAAATTACGTCCTTTGTGGTGAAAATTTTTTTATTTGGCTCAGCCCAAACCGAAACTGGTCTGACCGTAAAAAAAAGAACGTTGGCTGGGCAGGGGCAAAGAGCCCCGATACATGTGGCGATTGATGAGCTTGGTTTCATACCCGAACCGCTCCAATAACTTTACGTCGGCTGTATTGATTTCGGGCAGGATAACAGCCGGACGATAATCCGGCGCCAGGGACAAGGCCGCTATAAGAAGCAATTCCGCGCTTTCCGCATCCAAAGCCACCCAGGGGCCCAGGCGCACGGGTCGCGCAAAAATATAACCTTGCAGCGCTCCGCTCCGGGAATAGACCCCAAACACGCGGCCCGGAAAATCTTGCAATAGCTTTTTCAACACCGGCCCGCGGTCGCCGCCGAAAATCGGCCGGTCGAACGCAAGCAAGGCATCCAAATCTTTAGTCCCCAAAACTTGCACCTCGGGCGGCAGGGAGCAAACCAGCCGTGCTCCGGTTAATTGCAGGGAAAGGACCTTGTCAAAATCCT
>RPPU01000644.1 GCA_003819975.1 Desulfobacteraceae bacterium | reverse complement strand
TCGCCGTTGGTTCCGATATCGATCAAGCCTTGTACTTCCGTATGGTCGGGAAGGCCGCAAGCCAGGGCGCCGGCCACGATATCTCCGCCCACATAAGAGGCTACGCCGGGGATGAATTCCAGTACACCCAGGCGGTTGATGCGGATGCCGAGCTCTTCAGCGGAAATTTGAGGGTAAATATTGGTGCAAGGAGTATAGGGTTCCAGCCGGATAAACTTGGGATTGATTCCCAACAGCAGATGACTCATGGCGGTATTGCCGGCCGCCACGATCATCTGAATTTCTTCCGGCTCGATCCGACCGGCGGTGCTCACGGTTTGGATCAGTTGATTGATGTTCGTAATCATGCTTTGTTGCAGCAGATCCAAGCCCCCTTTTTCGCAGGCATAGACAATGCGGGTAATGACATCTTCTCCATATTGGGCCTGGGAGTTGAGCGCGCCCTCCACTCCCACGATCCGGCCGGTGACTAGGTCCACTAGTTGGGCGACTACGGTCGTGGTGCCGACATCCAAAGCGATTCCGTAATGGCTCTGCATGCGATTTGCCGGTTCTATCTTCTGAATGCGATAGGTTTCTTTGTTTTTCACAAGCAGAACCGCCAAGCGCCAAGCCGACTCCCGCGCTTTTAAAGCAAGCGTCTGAAGGGCCGGCAGGGAAACATCAAAGGAGTGCCAGCCCAGCTCCTGACGGAGTTCGCGAAGGAGGCGTTCAAAATGGGTTAGATTTTCTTTCAGGGTGGGCGGGCTGGGTTGGACGATTATTTTTCTGGCCAAAGGCTTGAATGGATAATAAACCGCCGGATCCGGTTGCGCCGGGGCCGCAAGGTTCAGCGGGTTGGATTCGTTGGTTCCCGCATTCATAATAATTTGAGCGGCAGCATTGTTGGCGACCGAAGGCATGGCCACTTCCAAATGATCCTCTATCGGGGTTTGGCAGGCCAAGCAAAAACCATTGCTAAGCTCTTGATCTGAAAAGAACACGCTATCCAGACCGCTGGTTTGGATCTTGCCTTTAAGAACTTTTACGCGACAGCTCCCGCAAAGGCCTTCCCCGCCGCAGGAATTATTGATAAAGATCCCGGCCTGACGGGCAGCCTCGGCAAGGGTGGTGCCTTGCTCTACTGCGATGGTTTTTTCATCGGGTAGAAAGCGGATTTTAAAGAGGGTCATGGGTCCATTCCAGGATAAAAGATAGCATTTTTATACCATGCAGAGGCTAATTAGAAAATATAAATAATATTTTGTAATCATTTAAAAGGATTTTTGAAATGATCCTGAATGTTTGTCTCTTGTTTGTAAATTTCGCGAGAAAAGGGTTAGATTTTTTGTTGACATACAACATGTTGAGTTTTAGGATAAGTGATCTTCAATATGTAAGGTGGAGGTTGGGACCTCGCTTAGGTTGTAAGCTCTGCTTTTTTCTTTTTTTGCAAGGATGATTGGAATCAGATTAAAATTTTCCTAAAACAGGGTAAATTTATTATCCATGCAATTATCTGATCGTTGATGAAGACTGAAAATGGAAAACAGGGTATTTTCCAGCCCGGATCTGTAAACTAGTTTTGATTAATAGGGGATTTTTGAGGAGGCGGTAATGGCACAGGCTCCAAAATTTTTAGTGACCGATGAAGGCACGATCGATCTTTCAACCTATCGTTGGGATGATGACCAGTTTTCCGACCTCCTGATCAAGGCGAATCCAATCAACAGTGATCAAGCCATGGATATCAGCCGGTCTCTTAAGGAAGAGATTTTCAAGATGGAGTTTGAAACCATCACGATTCCTTTGTTGGAGAAGTTGATTGACAAGAAAATACAGGAATATGGCCTGAAAAAGCCCAGCGCCATCAAAATAGACAGGTCCTTTTTTAAAAAAGAGGCTTTTTTGCTTTCGGAAAACGCCCGGATCGTACTGGAACGCCGATATCTGAAAAAGGATGTCAATGGTCAGGTTCAGGAAACACCCGAGCAGATGTTCCGCAGAGTGGCCCGCCACATTGCCAAGGCTGAAGAGAAATACGGCCATGGCGATAAGATCAAAGAACTTGAGGAACGCTTCTATGAAATCATGACCGAGTTCAAATTTCTGCCCAATTCACCCACATTGATGAATGCAGGTCAGGCCCTCGGCCAATTGGCGGCTTGTTTTGTTTTACCGGTTGAAGACAGCATGGACGGTATTTTCGATAGCTTGAAAAGCGCGGCTTTGATCCATAAGTCGGGCGGGGGCACAGGCTTTTCTTTTTCAAGGTTAAGACCCAAGAGCGCCCGGGTCGGTACGACCGGCGGGATTGCCTCGGGGCCGGTCTCTTTTATGAAGATTTTCAATACCGCCACCGAGCAAGTCAAGCAAGGCGGTACCCGGCGCGGCGCCAATATGGCCATTTTAAGAGTGGATCATCCGGATATCATGGAATTTATCTGGAGCAAGAAGACCAACAGCGAGCTGAACAATTTTAATATTTCAGTCGGGGTCACGGATGAATTCATGCGGGCGGTCAAAGAGGGCCGCTCCTATGATTTGATCAGCCCGAATGGCCACGTAAAAGTCGGAGAATTAAATGCAATGGAGGTTTACCAGGCTTTGGTGCAACAAGCCTGGGAAAACGGCGATCCCGGGATCATTTTTCTTGATCGTATCAACCAAGACAACCCAACTCCCATGTTAGGGGAAATCGAAAGCACCAATCCCTGTGGGGAGCAGCCCCTCTTGCCCATGGAAGCCTGTAACCTGGGATCCATTAATCTGGCCAAGTTTATCAAAGAGAAAAACGGCGATCCCATTATCGATTATCAAGGGTTAAAAGAGCTGATCTGGTTAACGGTGCGTTATCTGGACAATGTAATCGATATGTCCAAATATCCGATCCAAGAGATCGATATGATGGTATAAGGTAATCGCAAAATAAATATGGGGGTCATGGGTATTGCTGATATCTTAAATCAATT
>RPPU01000643.1 GCA_003819975.1 Desulfobacteraceae bacterium | reverse complement strand
CGGCGGTTCGAATTTCGCCGCTTACGATCTGATTCTGGCAACCTACGGCACCCTGCGGCGCGACATTGCGATGCTCAAAGACACCGGTTTCAACTATGTCATTCTGGATGAAGCCCAAGCCATCAAAAACGCCTCCACGATCACCGCTAAAGCCGCACGACTCCTGAACGCCGCTCATCGCTTGGCCCTGAGCGGCACACCGATCGAAAATCATATCAACGAGCTCTGGAGCCTTTTCGAGTTTTTAAACCCGGGCATGTTGGGCAGCGTTTCCGTGTTCCGCGCTTACACTTCCAACCCCGCGGAAGCCGATGAGCCGGGCGCCCCGATTTTACAAAAGGCTTTGCGGCCGTTCATTCTGCGCCGGACCAAAGCCCAGGTTGCGGCGGATCTTCCGGAAAAATTCGAGGAAACGCTCTATTGCGAAATGAAGCTCCCGCAAAGAAAAGCATACGACGAACTGCGCGATTTCTATAGAAATTCGCTGCTGAAAAAAATTGCGCAGACCGGCATCAAACGCGCGCAGATCCAGATCCTGGAGGCATTGCTGCGCCTGCGCCAGGCAGCCTGCCACCCGGGACTGATCGACAAGAACCGGCTGAGCGACTCCAGCGCCAAACTGGAAATGCTCTTGGCCCGCCTGGATGAAGTGCTGGCCGAAGACCATAAAGTCCTGGTCTTTTCCCAGTTCACCAGCCTGCTGGCGATTGTGCGGCATCGCTTGGATGAGCGCAAAATCGTTTATGAATATTTGGACGGCCAAACCCGCGACCGCCAGCAGCGCGTCGAACGCTTTCAAACCGACCCGGACTGCAAGCTGTTTTTAATCAGCCTTAAGGCCGGAGGGCTGGGACTTAACCTGACCGCGGCCGAGTATGTTTTTTTGCTCGACCCCTGGTGGAACCCGGCCGTGGAAGCCCAAGCCGTGGACCGCACCCACCGCATCGGCCAAAAAAATCGGGTCTTCGCCTACCGGTTAATCTGTAAAGACACGGTCGAGGAAAAAGTGCTCGAATTGCAAAAAACCAAAAAAGCTTTGGCCGACTCGATCATCACGGCCGACAATGCCCACACCCGTTCCATCGGCTTGGACGAACTGCGCCTATTGCTCGGCTAAGGGGGAGGAATTTCTCGCACAAAGGCACGAAAACACGAAGTAAAAAAATAATTAAACCTTTGTGACTTCGTGTCTCTGTGTGAGACGTTCCTGAACGCGCCAAGGCGACGCCCCGGCCCAAGCCTTGATGCGTTCCAAATCTTTTGGATCGAGCAAATCCGGATCAAACGTGGTGCGAAATTCATGCGCCACGCCCGATTCGGCCAGCAAACGCACGCTTTCCGCAATGGCCGCGCTTCCCGCAAACCCGCCGGAAACCTGTTTGTATTTATCCGGCGGCGCCTTCAGATCCATGGCTACATAATCCAAACATTGCTCCAGGAGTAATTGTTCCAGAACCCTGGGCCGGCTGCCGTTGGTGTCCAATTTCACGGCAAAACCGAATGGCTTGATTTGGCCGATAAAGTCCGCCAAATCCGATTGCAGGGTCGGTTCTCCGCCCGACAGGACCACCCCGTCCAGACGGCCGACCCGGGTGCTCAGAAACTCCAGCACTTTCCTTGTTTCCATGGGTTTTTCGAATCGATCGCTATGCACCAGTTGGGGATTATGGCAATAGGGGCAAAGGAAATTGCAGCCCTGCGTGAAAATCACGGCGCTGATTTTTCCGGGATAATCGATCAAAGAAAGTTTTTGAATTCCGCCGATCAACATAATTAACAACAAGCAGCCAGTAGTCAGAATAAAATCAAAAAATTTTTAATTTCTTCGGAGCTACTGACTTCTGGCTTCTGGCTTCCTCATTTTACTGCCGAGGATCCTGGTGGAAAAAGGTACTTATATCCTCCTCCATTCCCCGAATCAAATCTTGTAGGTCCTGCGCTCCCCAAATTCCGCCTTCTTGCCCGCATTCCACTGCCGGACCGGCCGCAGATAACCCACGACCCGCGAATACACTTCGCAAACCTTGCCGCACTTGGGGCACTGCTCCTGCTTACCGGCCTGGTAACCGCAATCCGGACAAACGCTGAAAGTCGGCGTAATTGAAAAATAGGGCAAGCGGTATTGCGAACAAATCTTTTTGATCAAGCGTTTGAGCCCCCCGGTCTCTTTGATCTCTTCTCCCACATAGGCATGAATGACCGTGCCGCCCGTATACTTGGCCTGAATGTCGTCCTGCAAATCCAAAGCCTCGAACAGATCGTCCGTATAATTCACCGGCAGGTGCGTCGAGTTGGTGTAAAACATAGGTGTCGCCGCTTGGTTGCCATTGCCGCCGAATTTCTGCTGATCGGCCTGGGCAAAACGAAAAGAAACCCCTTCGGCCGGCGTTGCTTCCAGGTTGTAATGCGACCCGGTCTCTTTTTGAAATTCCAGCAACCGTTCCCGCATGAAATCCATGACCCGCAGGGTGAAACGCCGTCCGTTCTCCGCAGCAATGCCTTCGCCCAACAGGTTTTGGCAAGCCTCGTGCATGCCGATGATGCCGATGGTGGCAAAGTGATTTTTCCAATAGGCGCCGAAACGCTTGGCCACGTTGCGCAGATAAAATTTCATATAGGGGTAGAGATTCTGTTCGGTGAACTGTTCGATCACCTTGCGTTTGACTTCCAGGCTTTGTTTGGAGAGTTCCATCCAGCCCGCCAACCGTTCCAGAAAATCGCGCTCATCCTTGGCCACCCGGCCCAGGCGCGGCATATTGATCGTGACCACGCCGATCGAGCCGGTCAGGGGCGAAGCGCCGAATAAGCCGCCCCCTTTGCGCAGCAGTTCGCGGTTGTCGATGCGCAACCGGCAGCACATGCTGCGCGCATCGTCCGGGCTCATGTCGGAGTGCACGAAATTGGCAAAATAGGGCAAGCCGTATTTTGCCGTCACCCGCCACAAAATGTCGAGCTCGGG
>RPPU01000642.1 GCA_003819975.1 Desulfobacteraceae bacterium | reverse complement strand
TCCGCCACGCCATGGCCGGCGAATCCGGAAACAAATAAAACCGCTGCAAAAAAAAGGTAACATTTAATCTTCATTTTCAACCCTCCCTAAAGAATTGTTTAAGAGCGTTTTTTCTTGTGTAATGGTCCTTGCGCATGATCTTGAATAAAACCCCATTTAACTGCTTTAGCGAAATATGCGCAAAGAGCGTCATTTTAAAAAATTCAGTCACCCTGGCCAAATATACCCGACACGATAAATCGTCCATGGTTAGATTGCAGGTTTTACGGATGCTCCTTTTTTATCCGATACATTTTGGCATGTCCGAAGTCACAAATCGGTAACAAAACAAGATATAATTATTATGGAAAAGGCCGATGATATTGTGCAATTAATTTGCACGAAGGGCAGGGTAAAAAGTCGCGATTGATCGGGTTGTTAAAATGCCTCCCAGTCACCTGGTCTCTTGTGGGTTCAGGACCGTATAGGTAAACGCCTTGCGTTCAATATGTTCGCGTACATGGTGTTACAGATCGTCCAAACATAATCCTGAAAAACATTGGATCAAAAAACCTCAAGGTGAGAATGAATAACTCCAGAACGAGTTTAACCGATAAATTCCATGAAATTGTCTTTATTAATGTAAAAGTAGTCACCCTTGTAATCTTGGGCCCAGGCTTGGGGCGCCTTTTTTCTCGCTTTTGTAAATTTAATTTCATAGCCGGTCAACTTTGATTCAAATTCTTCAACCAAATCCAATTCCGTTCCGGTATAGGTTCTCCAAAAATAAAATGAAGCCGGTGTTCCTTGGTACTTCATTTTTTTCATTCGTTCCGAGATGATGTAATTTTCCCATAACTGCCCGGCATCATTTCGTTCTTGCAGTTGTTTAAAATCGCCGATGATTGCATTTCGGATTCCATTATCATGGAAAAAGATTTTATCTCTTTTACTGATTTCTTTTCTCGGGTTTTTACTGAAGCCGCGCAGTTTGAAAATCACAAAGGATTCTTCCAGTAAATGAATATATCGCTCCACGGTTTCCTGATTGAGCGATAAACTAGTGCTGATTTCGTGAATGGACACTTCCGAACCGATTTGATAAGCCAAAAGGCGCAGCAAGTCATGAATTTTGTGCGAGTTTTTTAAATTCAACAGTTCCAGTATATCTTTATAGAGATAGGATTCTGTAATTTCCGTCAGCAAGGCCTGCTTGTCTTGGTGGTTATTAAAGGTAAACACTTCCGGATAAGAGCCATAGATCAGCAATGAATCGATTTTATTCCGCAGATCAAAGGGATTGTACAGAGTGGCTATCTCGGAAAAGCTGAGCGGGAACAACCTAAAGGTCCAGGTCCGGCCGGTTAATGGTTCTTTTGTTTTACCGGCCAGATCCAAGGAAGAAGAGCCGGTCAATATCAGTTGCAAATCCGGATAACTGTCCACAATCAGCTTGCTGTTCAGACCTATTTCCGGTATGCGCTGGGCTTCATCGATGAAGACAATATCATATCCGTGAATAAGCGATGATATTTTATCCAGATCGCGACTGGATAAGATATCCAAGTATTTCCGTTGATCAGCATTTATAGATAGTATTTTTTTTTCGGAAAACTCTTTTAATATTTTTTCCACCAGCGTGGTTTTACCGACCTGACGCGCGCCATAGATCAGGATGGCCTTTTTTGACGAATTCATCCGATCCATAATTGTTTTATAAATGGTTCGTTTAATATTCATGGCTTCATAATATAGGATGAATTTATTTTGTCAATAATTTTAGGCTCAATATTTACGTTTAACCATAAATATTAAGTCTAAAATTATTGGTTATATATTTGATTATTAGTTAATTTTAAAGCTATGTAATATTTTATATATATTTAACATGAAATAGATAAATTTATATAATTTTTATTCGGCAAAGAAAACAGGATGATTTATTTTTTCTAAGCGTATGGGGCATAGGCACATAATCGCTTTTCCCGACAATTGCTTGGCCTCATCGGTCAGGGGTCAATTTCGAAAACGTCGGGCTACAGAATTCTGAATTGAATAAAATCAGGATGAGACTCATACCAAAAATCGTTGCTATACGTCATAGGATCGCTTAACGGAAAACCAAATACAAGCCGCCATTTGGCAAAGGAAAAGTCAAACGCTGCTCCAGGCCCGTTTCCGTGAACAGGGTGGGCTGGCAAGCATCTTGAGGACTGGTGCCGAACAGGACGCAATCAAAGGCCCAATCGTCTTGAAACCATTTCCGTAAACTTTCCAACAAATGCCGGTCCAGATCGCTCGCTAATTCCGATGCGCGGACCCAAAAACTGACTATAGCAGCGTGATTGGATTTCCCGCAGAGTTGCGCTGCATCCGCCCATAACGCTTCGATATAAACACATCCCAGACATTGGGTTGCTTGAGGGTTCAGGACCGTATAGGTAAACGCCTTGCGCTCGATGTGTTCGCGTTCATGGCGTTCCAGGTCTTCCAGGTCTTGCGCCAAGGTAAAATCGTCCGGCGGCCAGGTGCTCTGGCTCCAGCGCCGCAGTTGTTCTGCGCTGGACATCACGGCATCATAATCCAGCTCAACATCCGTGATCCGTAAGGGCCGCAAAAACAAGCGGTCGGTTCGGTTTTCTTCAGGCACCGGAACGCCGGCAGGGTAGAATTCCATTGATATTATGCTCCGTTCTGCGGCAATCTGCGGAAGTCTGGAGTAATTTCAGGGCCTTTTGAAATTACGTCCTCTGCGGTTAAAGAATCCTGTTGATTCCGCGTTTCGCGGAATTAATCCTGTCTAACATTCTCAATCTCTTTCTTTATCCGGCGGCGAAAGCAAAGCGATCAGTTCTTCGCGCGTGAAGGTTTTGAGTTGGCCGGGATCGTCTTCCTGGAGAATGGAATCGGACAATTTTTTCTTGCGGTCGATGATGGCGGCGATCTTTTCTTCGAGCGTGCCTTCGGTGACCAGTTTAAACACCTGCACGCCCCGGTT
>RPPU01000641.1 GCA_003819975.1 Desulfobacteraceae bacterium | reverse complement strand
CACATGATCGAAACGGCCCCTAGGGGCCGGGCCAAGTGCCGGACCTGCAAACAAGCCATATTAAAAGGCGTTTTGCGGTTTGCCGAAGAGACGGAAAACGCGTTTGATCCGGATTGCGGCACGACCCAATATTTTTACCATTTGTTCTCTTGGAAAAATGGATTTTTATTAGATTTTTACGTCCGAAAGGGTAGACTCGGTCGACAGAATATCAAACATTTTTTATTTTGGCGCGGATTAATGCTTTCCGCAACCGCTTTTTGGATGGAGTTCCATATGGTGAACGTTGTGCGATCAGCCATTGAGGATATGTTTTTATAATGAACCAATGATTTATTTTTTACTGTTATGGGATTAGAGATTCACAAGAGAATCGGCTTTAGCCGGGTTATTAATATTTAATAAGGAGAAAAATAACGATGAATAAAAGTAAAATGGCAGGGTGTGTGGGTATGGCGGTCTGTCTGCTTTTGGCGGGAACTGTTTTTGCCCAAGGCAAGATCGATAATCCTATGTATCAATCTTGGTCTAAATTCAAGGTCGGCAGCTCCGCTACCTATAAAATGGTCAGCAAAGCCGCCGGTACGACTACCGATATGGAGATCACTTATAAGCTTTTGGAATTGTCCCCGCAAAAAGCCGTGATTGAACTCAAGACCGTGATGTTCGTTTCCGGCCAGAAGATCGATACGCCGGCGACAAAGATGGATTATCCGGCGCAAGTCGATAAAGCCGGATCCGGAGGAGCAGCGCCGAAAGAAATGGGCAAAGGCGAGGACAGCATTGAAGTCAAGGGCGCTAAATTGACCGCCAAATGGATTAAGACCGAAACCAATGTTTCGGGTTCGAAAACCACTTCCACGGTCTGGAGCAACGACACGATACCCGGAAGAACCGTTAAAAGCGTCAGCGTGACTCAAGGTTCGACGCCTTCCGAGTCCACAATGATTCTTTCCGATTATAAGGTTGTTAAATAAGTTTCCAATAATCCCTTTCCAACCCGGATAAGCTGTAATCAAGCAAGCTCTTCAGGGGAGCGGTTTTCACTCGAATATTCCTATCGAGAATCATCCGAATCGAAAATCGCATCCCCGGATTGCTTGAAAAATCTCAAATGAAATTTCCAAGATCATCGTCACCCTCGGCCAAACGGCAGCATCGGATAAACAGCGCTTGAACATCTATCGACAATCTTTTGCCCCTATTGTAAAATGCGTAAATCGGGCGGGTTGAATAAACTCGAGGGAATCGCATGGACCATTTTAAGAAAATCTTAGCCGTGCTCTTGATCGTATGGTTTTTTTTGGGCGGTTTTGCGGCGGGCGCGCTCAAAGACTCGCATGAGACCCTTTCTCATATCATACTTTTCCTGTGGCTCCCGACATTCTTATGGGTTGGTTTTCAGGTCGTACGGGCTTTGATCCGCAACAATGCCCAAAGCATGCAACACATCATCGTGAATCGGCCTGAAGTGAAAAGGCCGGGATGGTTTTATATACCGGTGGGCTTGTTCATCGTCGCCTTTTTCGCAACCATTGTCCTTTTCTCTATCAAGAAAACGTATGCCGGAATCGCCGGCATTACGGCCGCGGCAACGGGCGCCTGGATATGGATTTACGAGCGACGCCGGTTCAAGCGTTACGGCAATCGGGCCGGGTCGACCCTACGGGCGGATGACGAAACCATCGAGTTTTATCGGCGCAACGCACCTTGGCAGATCGTTGCCCGGTCCGCCAACGCCATGGGCCTTCCGCGCAAGGTCGACTGGCGGACAGCCCCGGAAGGGCTGACGCGACGCGACCGCAAGCGCTTTCTGCTGATTTTGTCCTTATCGATATCGATCGCGGGCGCGCTTTATTTTCTGAAACCTGAACTGCTCGAAATTCCCTTGGTTTCCGTGCTGCTTTTCGTCAATTTGATTGCCGGCGCGGCGCTGCTTCCCGCTTATCCCCGAACGAAAAAACGCATTTCCGACGTCTTGGCGAACGGTACGGCTTTGCCGGTGCTGATCGCGGCCACGAGGATCGAGATGTCGAAAAATGCTTCCTATTATCGGCTCTACCTGTACTATGAATTCGGGGGGCGGTCGTTTACGACCACCGAACTCTTGGGTTCCGAGGAATACGCCAAAGTGAAGCAGTTGTTCGGGAGAGACGATGTTCGCGGGCAATTCCTCACGGGATTTCTTCTTCCGCAAAACCCCGAATCGCTCACGGTTTACGAATTGTCGCCTTTCAAAATCGAAGGATGATCATCCTTCGGCCGGGGTCAGGATGTAGTTCCCGTTTTCCAGTCTTGTCAACGGCAAGGTTATCCCCCTGATTCACCATCAAGGCATCATCTGCGGCGTTGCCTTCGTTCGCTCCTCACTGCGGCGTATGACTAAATACGCCGCATTCGTCGCTCTTTGGCGCCTTGCAGCTGATGCCTTCCTGGTGATCAGGGTATCGGACTAAGTTTCCGTTATTCAAGTGTGTTTAAAAATTAGGCGGTGGATTTGGGTATCCCGCGAAAGGTTTTATCGAGGTACTTCCCGATACCCGCCGTTTTTTTGCCATTCGTAGCGCTTACGTTTCGTGACCGGGGATTTGGGATCGCTGCTGTCGCGGCATTCGCCGATCCATACGAAGGCGCCATTGACCGTTTCCGGACTCACGGAAACGGTCATCAAGGACTCGGAAATATCGTGATCGCGAGTGCCGTCCGCATGCCATTCACCGGCAATGTTTTCATAGGACAGGACCGATTCGGAAAAAATCTTGGTCAACGTGCCTTTTTGCAGGTCCGGTAAAAAGCAAAGAAGCAACCGTTCTTCGGTGCCGCCGCCCGAATAGCTTTTATACGAAACCAACCGAATGCCGACGGCGGTCGAACCCGGACGCACCCGGTAAGGTGCCAAATCGAAAGCAAAAAACCGGTAGGGGCTCGGATCGGCCGGATCGGATTTTTGGGGTTCGATCGACGTTTGGGCGCGCTTG
>RPPU01000640.1 GCA_003819975.1 Desulfobacteraceae bacterium | reverse complement strand
GGGATCGGAGTCGGCCGAATTGAAGCCGTCCGTGAGCACCAACACCAGAACCGGGCATCCAAATGCTTGCAGAAGTTAAATGAGTTGTTTGCGCTCATCGTCCCATTCCAAGAAAATGCAGATGCAACCGCTCAAAAGCGGCGCCCGTTCCATGACCGCGGGAATGAGCGCGCGAAAGGTTCGATCCGTGCAGGTTTGGACCGAGGCCAGGATTTCAAGAATTTTATCTTCTTGGGCCAGACCGCGGCCGGAAGTAAAGCAAAAGGCTTCCGGGCCCACAAACATCAGATCCAACAGCGATTCCCGGGTCTCAACCGCGGCCACAAAAGAAGCGGCGATGGATACGGCTTCTTCAAGTTTTTCGCTAAAGCTCATGGGCTGGAACGTGTCCAGGATCAAGGCATGGCGGACAAAAAACTCGTCTTGGAATTCCTTTACAAGGGGTTTTCCGAACCGGGCCCAGCTTTTCCAGTGGATTTTACGCATGGGATCACCAGGGCGATAGTCCCGCAAAGAAAAAAATTCTTCCGATTCCCCCACGGAAGCGGCCAAAGTCACTCCGCCGGGATGATGCTTTCTTGTTCCCGGCAAACGGATAACGGGCAGAGGATAACGCTTGGGAAGAACGAGTAAAGACTGTGATAGGGGTAGCCGCTTCCGGGTTTTGGTGAGGCCCAAAGGATCCGGGCAATCGAGAGTCAGGCCTTTAAAGTCCAATCGTCCCCGCCATAGCGGTAGGATTTCCACTTGAATGTCCGCGGGGCTGTCGGGAAGGAGAGTCGGCAAGGCTTGTTCTTTTAATTCGGCCGGTTTTTTGCGGGAAAGCAACCAGAACCAGCGCCGTTGACCCAAGCGCCAATAAGCGAGAAAAGGACCCTGACGTTTGCGGCCGGTTAATTCTTTCAACTCGCGGTAAGTCGGCGGCCGGGATTCGATCGTTTCCAAAAGCACAAGATCTTGCCGGTTTTTTGCGGATTTATTCTCCAGAACCACCCGATACTTCAAGGGCTCCCCGGCTGTGGCAAAACGAGGGAGTTTGCGTTCGGCCGTGAGAGAGATTTTTATAAAAAAATTGCAAAACCGGGAAGTGAGTAAAAGGGCCAGGAGCAGAGCGAAAACCGCATAGGACATGGTTTGATTGGTATCCAGGCCGATCAGCGCGGACAGAGCCAGCCCGGCCAGAACAAACCGGCCGGCCGGGGTGAAGCGGTTTCCGATCCATCCGCGAACAGCCTGAATCATTCGCCAGTTAAGGTAGTAGAGCATGCAGAATCCTAAAGGCTGTAGCTGTTTAGGCTAGAGGCTGAAGGTCAGACATTGGGTTCTAGAAAAAATCAATTTTTAATAAATACCCTCAGGCGCAAAAGCTATAGTCTAAATCCCTACAGTCTAAACCGCTTTTTTTAGGCCGGCACCGGTACGGTCCGCAATATCTCTTCCACAATGCCTGGGGGGGTCGTGCCGGAGAAGCGCGCTTGGGGATCGAGTTGGAGGCGATGGGCGATGACCGGCACGGCAATCTCCTGAATATGTTCCGGCAAGACAAATTCATGGCCATCGAACATAGCCAGGGCTTGGGCGGTCTTCATCAAAGCCAGCGAAGCCCGGGGGCCGGCGCCTAATTGGACTCCCGGAAAAAGGCGCGTGGCCTTGACCAGGCTGACAATATAGTGTTTGAGTTCTTTGCTGATCCGGATCCGTTTGACCCGGTGCGACAAGGTCGCGATGTCCGCTTTAGTGACACAGGCCGAAATACTTTCAAGCGGGTGTTGTTCCATTTGATGGGTGAGGATGGCGACTTCTTCATCCGCGGACACATAACCCAGGCTGAACTGCAGCGCAAAACGATCCATCTGGGCTTCGGGCAGAGGGTACGTGCCTCTGAATTCCACGGGATTTTGGGTCGCAATCACGAAAAACGGTTCTTCCAAAGGATAAAGATTGCCGTCGATGCTCACCTGGCGTTCGGCCATGGCTTCGAGTAAGGCCGACTGGGTCCGGGGTGAAGCACGGTTGATTTCATCGGCCAGCAGTATATGGGTGAACACAGGGCCCTGATGAAAACGAAAGGTCTGGTCCCGGGGGTCCAGAATGGAGACACCCAAGATATCGGAAGGCATGAGTTCCGGAGTAAATTGGATGCGCTTGAAACGGGCATCAATCGAAAGAGCCAGGGCTTTGGCCAGAGTCGTCTTGCCGGTCCCGGGAAAATCTTCCAAAAGCACGTGTCCGCCGGAAACGAAGCCGGCCAGGAGCCGGCGAATGGAAGCGGTTTGTCCGCGCATCACCTTGGCGATGTTCGCGGAAATGCTTTCGTATGCTTCTTTGGGTGTCATCATGACTCTTTTTCGGAGCGCGGCTTGAAAATCAAGCGCAGGGGGCAAGCGTTCAAGCCAAAGTGCTCGCGTAGTTGATTGGTTAAGTAACGGTGATAGGAAAAATGGATCTTTTCCATTCGATTCACAAACAGGACAAAAGTCGGGGGCTTGGTCCGGGACTGAGCCGCGTAATAGACTTTAAACCCGCCGTGCGCGGTAAGGGAAGGCGGTTTTTGCCGGAAGATTTCTTTAACCGCCCGATTTAAATCCGGGGTCGGGATTCGCGTGCAAAACTGTTTGTAGACCCGATCGATCTCGGTAAAAAGCTTGGGCACTTGTTCTCCGGTCAGGGCCGAGAGGTTGAGCTGCGGAGCGAAACCGGCAAAGTTAAAACGGCGCACCAGGTTTTCCCGCAATTGTTTTTGTTTTTTAGAGTCTTTTTTTACCAGATCCCATTTATTCACGGCCAGAATCAGACCGCGATCGCGTTCCATGGCGTAGCCGCATACGCGGGTGTCCTGATCGGAAATTTCTTCGGCAGCGTCAAGCAAAATAACGGCAATATGACAACGTTCAATGGATTTCAGAGCCTTGATCATTGAAAATTTGTCCACTTTTGCGCTGACCCGGCTTTTTTTGCGGATGCCGGCCGTGTCGATCAG
>RPPU01000639.1 GCA_003819975.1 Desulfobacteraceae bacterium | reverse complement strand
CTGTGATGCGTGAAAATAAATTTATAGATATCGAAGCTGAAACGGCCGGACGCGGGCCTGAGGCTGTATTCCGCGACTTTAAAGATCGGATAAGCCGTAAAGACCAGCAGCAAAGCAAAAAGAACCAAAATAGAGATGAACAGAAAAGGCTCTCGGATCAATTGCAGGCTGCTGTCTTTGACTCTTTTGAATGATCTCAAATCATTTAGAAACATGAGGACCGTCCCTCCGACTTTCTATTTGAATCGCCCAAGGTCCAAAGCCCATCGTTCTATGGTCTGCGGCCTCCATACCGGCCGGATGAATAGTGCGCCCGGCTCGGACCCGGGGAAAAACGCTCACTGCCTTATTTGGTCTTGGTTTCTCCGCCGATCACCGCGTTCCATTTCTCGATCAGACGCTGTTTTTGCTTTGCCCCCCATTCGTCATCCTGATTGATCACTTTGACTTGACTGACCGGGATGGCGCCTTCGGCTAGCTTGGCCTTGGAATGGAACGGCACCAGCTTGCCCTGGGCGAATATTTCAGCGCAGGTATCGCTCAACATAAAGTCATATAACTTTTTCGCGGCGGATACCTCTTTCTCCGGTCCGCCCTTAATCAACGACACGGAAGCGACTTCAAAACCGGTGCCTTCGGACGGGAAAGTGATGGTTAAAGGGTACCCTTCGTTGATAAACCGCACGGCATCGTGCGAATAGCCGATGGCAATGGTCGTTTCACCCATGCTGGCGTTTTTCCCGGGCGCCAGGCCCGATTTCGTATATTGATTGATATTGGCGTCCAGTTTTTTCAGCATTTCAAAGGCCTTGTCTTCTCCGAAAATCTGGACCAAGGTTACCAGCGCATTATAAGAAGTTCCGGACGAACCCGGATTGGCCATTTGCACATGACCTTTGTATTTGGGATCGCAAAGCTCGACCCAGGAGGCGGGTGCGGTTAAATTGAATTTTTTCAGTAACTTTGTATTGCTTTCAAAACACAACATACCGACATACATGCCGGTCCAGTAGTGATCCTTGTCCTTAAACTGCTGGGGGATAGAGGCGGCATTGGGGGATACATAGGGAGTGGTGAGCCCTTTGTTTTTAGCGTCAATGTGGCCCAGGCCGACCCCGCCCACCCAAATACCGGCTTGGGGATTCGATTTTTCCGCTTCCATTCTGGCGGTACATTCGCCGGTCGCCAACCGGACATAATGGACCTTAATGCCGGTCTCCTTTTCGAAACGCTGGAAAATTTCATTGGCAAACGATTCCTCCAACGAAGTGTAAACCGTCACGGTTTTGGATATTCCCGGAGTTGACGGAGCTTGTCCCATCACGTTCAGGACGGTTAAAAAACCGAGCACAAAAATGACTGCCGATAATTTTTTCATATCTATCTCCTTTAAAAATTTGTCGATAATGAAAAGTGCATAATGAACCGACTTGCCGTTGTGTGGGCTTATCCCGGCACGCTGGAACTCCTGTTCCGGCACGCTGGAACTCCTGTTCCGGCACGCTGGAACTCCTGTTCCGGCACGCTGGAACTTTTTTTTCGATCCTGTACTTTTCAGGATCGAAAAAACATTTACCCTATCAAGCCGGATAATGAAAGGCACAAGATGGTTAAATCTATGTTACAAATCGGTTACATTTTTGAAAAATCGTTCATTTTATAACCGATACCGCGGATCGTAAGCAAATATTCCGGATGCGAAGGATCTCTCTCGATTTTTTGCCTTAAACGATAAATCGTTATCTTTACGATCTCCTTGGCGCCTTCCCACTTTTTATATCCCCAGACAGCGTCGAAAATCGATTCCCACGACAAGACCCGGCCCTTCTTCTCGGCCATGAGAAGCAAGAGATTGAATTCAATGGGCGTGAGTTCGATCCCGGTTCCGGCTATAAACACTTCTCTGGTCGCCGAATGAATGTTCATTTTCCCGATGGATAATTCTTTTTTATGAACTCGCGCCTCCACGACTTTTTTGACCCTCAAAATCAATTCCTTATGGTTGAACGGTTTCGTGATATAATCTGCGGCGCCCAATTCCAAACCCCTGATTTTGTCTTCATCTTCTTTTTTAGCGCTCAAAATGATGACGGGGATGACCGTATTTTTTTTAAGATAGGCGCATAATTGAAACCCGTCCATTTGGGGCAGCATGATGTCCAGTAAAACCAAATCGATGCCCCTGGTTTTCAAGCTTTTAATTGCTTCTTCGGCGCTATAAGCTTTGAAGACCTCGTACCCTTCGTCTTTAAATAAATATTCGAGAATTCCGACCAATTGGGGTTCATCCTCGACGATTAGCAGGTTGATCAAGGCGATCCTCCTTCTTTTTTAGGAAGCGTAAATGAAAACGTCGTACCCAGTCCGGCCACGGATCCCACATAAATTTTGCCGTGATGCATTTCCACTATGTGTCTTACGATTGAAAGGCCGAAACCGAATCCGTCTCCGATCGATCCGAAATCCCGGGTGTTTTCGGGTTCTTCACCCGCAAAAAAGCCCACGGTCCGTTCCGGATCGATCCCGACCCCGTTATCGCTGACCGATACCAGGATATACTGCTCATTTTCCTTCAGCGAAATGACGATCGTGCCCTGATCCCCCAAATTTTTGCTGGAATTATTGATGAGATTGATCAGCACTTGCTGAATCCAATTTTTGTCGGCCAGGGCTTTGGAAAGAAGCTTGGGGTAGGCGAATTTCAAGACCTGATTCTTCTTCTCGATGATCGGTTTTAGGCCGACAATGGTTTCCTTGAATAAGGAGCGCACATCCACCGGCCGCAGGTCCAATTTCAACCAGGTGGTTTCTATTTTTATGCGCGATAAGATATCTTCGACCAGATTCATCAGGCGCAAAACATTATTCGCAATGATTTCCAGAAAATTTTTCTGGGTTTCGTTGATGCGGCCCGGCCGTTCCTCTAAAACGATATCGGCCGATGTTTTTATCATGGTCAAAGGCGTGCGGAGTTCATGAGAG
>RPPU01000638.1 GCA_003819975.1 Desulfobacteraceae bacterium | reverse complement strand
CGGCGACGTGATCGAACCGGACGATGCGGTGGCGGCCATCGGTTCGGGCGGGCCCTATGCTTTGGCCGCGGCGCGGGCTTTGTTGGCTCATTCAAACCTGGAGGCGGCCGAAATGGCCCGGGAAGCGATGAAAATCGCGGCTTCGATTTGTCTTTATACCAACGAGCAGATTATCATCCATCAGATCGGAGAGAAGAGCTGAAATGGAAATGGAAATCGAAAAAACGTTGTTCGACCCGAAACGACTCACCCCGCGCGAGATTGTGGCGGAGCTCGACAAGTACATTATCGGTCAAAAAGAGGCGAAGCGTTCGGTCGCCATCGCTTTGCGCAACCGCTGGCGCCGGCAGCAGGTGCCGGCCGAATTGCGCGACGAGATCGCGCCCAAGAACATCATCATGATCGGTCCGACCGGCGTGGGTAAAACCGAAATCGCGCGCCGCTTGGCCCGTTTGGCCCGGTCGCCTTTTTTAAAAATCGAAGCGACCAAATTCACGGAAGTCGGCTATGTCGGTCGCGACGTGGAGTCTATGGTTCGCGACTTGACCGAACTGGCCATTAACATGGTTAAAAAAGAAGAGCAGGAGAAAGTCAAGGGCAAAGCCGAAGAGTTGGTTGAAGAAAGACTCCTGGATATGCTGCTTCCCAAAAGAAAAGAAGAAACCCGCGAGAACGAAGAGGGGGAAAAGGAAAAAATACTGGAAGTGGTCAAAGCCGATAAGATCGAGATCGATTCCACCCGCGAAAAATTGCGCCGCATGCTGCGCGACGGCAAGCTGGACAACCGCTATCTGGAGCTGGAAGTGGACAACCGGAACACGCCCATGATCGAGATTTTTTCCAGCTCCGGCATGGAGGAGATGGAATTCAACGTCAAGGAAATGTTCGGTAATATTTTTCCGGGTAAAAAAAAGAAACGGCGCGTAAAAGTACCGGAAGCACGGGACATTCTCTACCTGGAAGAGTCGCAGAAACTGATCGACATGGACAAGGTCGTTGAAAAGGCCATCCGCATGACCGAGCAGAACGGCATTATTTTTCTGGACGAGCTGGACAAGATCGCCGGTTCCGAAGGCCGGCATGGCCCGGATGTATCCCGCGAAGGCGTGCAGCGCGATTTGCTGCCGATCGTGGAAGGTTCGACGGTCACCACCAAATACGGCATGGTGAAATCCGACCATATCCTGTTTATCGCCGCCGGCGCGTTTAATATGAGCAAACCGTCGGATCTCTTGCCGGAGCTTCAGGGCCGGTTTCCGATTCGAGTGGAATTGGATTCGCTGACCCGGGACGATTTTGTGCGCATCTTGACCGAACCGAAAAACGCCCTGATCATCCAATATAAAGCCTTGCTGCAAACCGAAGGCATTGAGTTGCAAATCGAAGATTCCGCTATCGATGAGATCGCCCAAATCGCCGGCACGGTCAATGAACGCATGGAAAATATCGGCGCCCGGCGTTTGCATACGGTCATGGAGAAATTATTGGATGAAATTTCATTTGACGCTCCGGACATGGAGCAAAAAAAGGTCTTGATCGACCGGCGCTATGTCAGTGAAAAATTAAAAAATATATTTGAAGATCAGAACCTGAGCAGGTATATATTATAGATAACAAGACGGCAAGTGATTCGAAAATCCGGGAGATAGGGATATGTTCAATAAAATCAACGTGATTCTCAAAAACGAGCCGGCCGTGGTGCGATCCGAAGAGGGCCGGCAGGGCCAAGGTATCGAAATTTTATGGATGTTTTTTTTGATTTTGGGCCTTTTTTTAACCTTGTCGGCCTGCGGTAAAAAAGCCCCGCCTTATTTACCTCAAAAGGCGTTTGGCGCCAAGGTTGTCAATTTGCAGGCTGAGTATCAAAACAATGTCCTTTTATTAAAGGGCCAGATCCAGGGGTTGAACGGGTTGGAAAGCCCGGAGACCCAGGTCAGCGGCTGCCGGGTTTATTATGTCCAATATCCTCTTGAAAAGAAGCCTTGTTCCGGTTGCCCGATCGAATTCCGCGATTATCAGCAATTCGGTCCCGAGGTCGTTAATAAAGAAGGCTTTGTTTGCCAAATACCCGATATTCAGACCGGACAGATCTATTATTTTAAAGTTCTGTTGATCGGACCGGACGGATATCTGGGCCCGGTCTCCGAACGCATCAGCATCGAGATCAGGTAAGCATGCATCATTTCATTTATCGCGAGGACGAACTTTACTGTGAAGCCGTACCGGTCTCCCGAATCGCCCAAGCCCTAGGCACGCCTTTTTATCTCTATTCCCAGGCCACGCTGATGCAGCATTTCAAGGCCTTTGACGGCGCTTTTGAAGGCCTGCCGCACTTGATCTGCTTTTCCATGAAAACCAATTCCAATGGAACTATTCTGAAGATGCTGGCCGACCAGGGCGGCGGAGTGGACATTGTTTCGGGCGGCGAGCTTTTCCGGGCTTTGCAAGCCGGTGTGCGGCCTGAAAAGATTGTCTATTCCGGAGTCGGCAAACGCTTGGACGAATTGGAATACGGGCTGCGGGCCGGAATTCTGATGTTTAATGTGGAATCGATCCAGGAGATCCTGGCTCTAAACGAGGCGGCCCGACGGCTGGGTAAAATCGCACCGATTTCCATCCGGGTCAATCCCGATATCGACGCTCAAACCCACCCTTATATCTCGACCGGTTTAAAGAAGAACAAGTTCGGGATCGATATCAATCTGGCCTTTGAAGAGTACATGAAAGCGGCTGCTTTAAGCCATCTGAACATCATCGGTATCTCCTGCCACCTGGGCTCGCAGATCACCCAAATCAGTCCCTTTGTCGAAGCGCTTAAAAAACTGATGGGCTTGGTGCGGCAATTGGAGCAACGCGGCCTGACTATTCGGTTTCTGGATCTGGGCGGAGGCTTGGGCATCACCTATGACGCGGAAACCCCGCCGCATCCACGGGAGTATGCGGCCGCCATCAAGGCGGAGCTGCATGCGAACGGCATCACTTTG
>RPPU01000637.1 GCA_003819975.1 Desulfobacteraceae bacterium | reverse complement strand
CCTGTTTCAGGGTCCGAAACGACATTTGCGATCAAAGACTCCCGAAACAGAATTTTGTTATATGCCTCGCTCTCGATCAGTTCATCTTCGATCTGTTTTCTTTTTGAGATAGTGGCGTTTTTATGTTCTTCTTCAGCTTCTCGTATGCCTTCCAAAATTTTATCGCGATCTGATTCCGCTATTTTTAATTCACGTATTCGTTTTTCAAGTTCTTCATAAGTGGATTTAATTGTCATTATGGAATCTCCTGCTTATACCGATAGCGGGTCATACGGCGATATAAATAGAACTCATAAAAACCATCGGCGCATTTGTTGGCGACGCAGGATTAGTTTAACATAACAAACTGAAAAATCATAAATAATTGCTCTTGCGACTAAAATTTGGTGCTATGTTGCCCGCGCAACGTGACGGCCCCGGAAGTGAGCAAGTGATCTTCGTTCGAATAGGTGCTGACCTTTGTGCCGATGCTTCGGAGCGTATTCGTTTCCGAGGTCCGCACCCCATCGGCATCATATCCATATTGTTCAACAACCGTTCCATCTTTTTCTACCGGCAACAACCGTCCCACGGCATCGCAGGAATATGCATAGACCGATGCGACACCTACCACAGTTTCAGTCTTTTGGAAGTCAGGGACGTTGGAAGTCAGGGACGTTGGTGATTGTGGAAGTCAGGGACGTTGGTGATTGAGTTGAATAATGTGGCATAGGTTTACTCAGTCATCAACGTTATATATTGAATTGATAGAAGAATTAAGTTTCATAAGAAGCATAAAAAAAGTAAATTATCGCGTAGAAAAAAGAAAAGCCACCTGATAGCATAGGGGTAGAAGAAAAGCAAATACCTACACTAACAGGAGGCTTTTATGGAGTTCGAGGTTACCAGGTACCAGCAGTTCTGTCAATTGAATCGGAACATCCGTTCGTCGTCGGATCATCTGATTGTGGGAATTGATGTGGCAAAGGAGAAACATCACGCCTTTTTCGGAACGGCGACCGGAAAGACGATTTTGAAACGATTGATCTTTGAAAATGACAAAGCAGGTTTTGATAGGCTGTTAAGCCAGACAGAATCTCTTAGAGTCCAAAACGGATTTTCACGCACGGTGTTCGGCCTGGAGCCGACCGGGAACTATCACAAATCCCTGGCGGAGTGGCTGCTTGCGCAGGGGCAGGAGTTGGTGCTCGTGGCCGGGAAGGCGGTGCGGGACAATCGGGAGCTTCTGGACAACCGCTGGGACAAGCATGACGCCAAGGACAGCGCCAACGTGGCGGACCTGATCTCCCAAGGCAAGTGCATGTTCTATGAAACGCCGGATGCAAGGATCTGTGAAATCAGAAGCCTGCTGAGTCTGCGCAGGCGGCTCAAAAAACAGGAACACAGCCTGCGTATGAGAATCCGAAACGGTCTGCTGGCGAAGTTTTTCCCGGAAATGGATCGCTACGCCGGAAGTTGCGTTGAAGAAAACTTGCTCATCGTCGAACGATGCCTGAACCCCCGAAAGATTGCCGCCATGACTTTCCCGGATTTTGTGAAACAGGTCACCAGCACCGACCGGGGGACAAGACAGTTGGCGCGACTTCGTTCGATACACGATGCGGCAGGATGCTCGGTGGGCCTTCGCATGGGACAGGCGGATGAATTTGAAGCGAAGCTCCTCGTGGAAGAGTATAGGGGCGTCCGGAAACGTATCGCCCAGCTCATGGAGAAGATCGAGGCCCTTTGCGATGAATTCGAGTCATATAAATTGCTCCAGACGATCCCCGGCTTCGGGCCGTACATCTCCGCCCTGGTTCTCGGCGCCATCGGCGATCCCTTTCGGTTCAACAATTTCAAACAGGTGAAGCGGATGGCCGGCCTGGACCTTTGCGCCAGCCGGAGCGGGAAGACAAGTGATCAGGCTGTGCCGGTGATCTCCAAGCGGGGGGATGCGGATCTGAGGTACGCATTGTACCAGGCGGCAGTGATCGCCACCTATCACAACAAGGACTTCCGGGCGCTTTTCAATCGCGTTTTGACAGGCCGGGAGCGTGAACGGGGGATCAAGACCAAGATGCGGGTAAAACTGGCCGAGAAGATGCTGACGATCGCCTGGACGATCATGAAGAAACAGGAGCCGTTTACTCCGCTTTACCTGAGGGTGGCGAACACAAGAGCGGAATCTTAGAACCCGCTGCCCGACAAAAGATTTTTTTGAGAGCAATGCGATTTTCTGCTCTCACAGGTTTCGGCGAGAGAGCCCGTAGCAACAACGTTGAGGCGTTTGACCTCGGGAGGGACAATCAGGGCCTCTCTCTGAACTTTCTAACCTGGATAAGGAATGATGGGTGGTTCCGAGAAATCGGAAGATGCCGGATAATTGTAACGATCAGGTAGTTGGTTCGCCGAAGGAGAGATCCGCCGAAATACTTCACAATCGCAGATGGTGGAGTGCGCCCAGAAAATGATAAGATTTTTAACCAACTGATTTTTTTGATGTTAATTTTATAATCGAAACCGCTTGACAGGAGGGGATATAGAATGTCCCCCGAAGCCCGCAACTCACATGGCCCGCCCCCGATGGGGAAGGGCTCTGTCCCCCTTATGGGGGGAATTCTTAAAGCCGCACCCTATGGGTGCGGATGTTTACAAAGCGTATCGATAGCTATCGCAAAAAAGGTTTATGTTATTCTGTCACAGAATCATCATTCATAGAAATATGTAATTATTGCGTTTTTACTTCTGCTAAAGCAATAACCGTCACTTTTTAATGATTATAATATTATTCAACCACAATTCTCCGAAAGTTTTATTGATCGGATTCTTCTTGACAATTACTTTATTTTTGTTTAGTAAAAGTTCCTATAAGAACTTACATAATTTGGGAAGCTAATATTGATGGTCTCGTAAAAAGTCAAAAGTTACCGATTTCAGCTTCGTAACTGGCTGTAATTATTAGGTGCAGATTTTGAAAAACGCCCATTTTCCGACTTTTTACGAGCTTGTCAATATTG
>RPPU01000636.1 GCA_003819975.1 Desulfobacteraceae bacterium | reverse complement strand
TTGATTTTTCAGAGGAGTCGGCCGGGACTCGCCGATTTTTCTCATTGCTGGGGCCGTGGCTGGATACATTGGACAAAGGATATACAGTTCTGCTTGACGAACTTGAAACAAGCCTGCACCCGCTGCTCGTAAGGGAGTTCCTCCGACTTTTATTCAGTGAGAAACAAAATTCCAAGGGTGCGCAAATCGTTTTTACGACTCATAATCCATTCATTCTTGATACAGATCTCATTCGCCGCGACCAACTTGGGTTTACCGAAAAGGACGATGAAGGCGGTACGCATCTCTATCCTTTAACGGATTATAAACCTCGGAACAATGAGTCTCTTACTCGTGGTTATCTGGCCGGAAGGTACGGTGCGGTTCCGTTCATCCCGGATGGATTGAAAAAATCATGAATCCAAGGAAACGAAATCTTCGGGAATCTTCGCTTCGGCGTTCTCAATCGCCGGGACATTCGGGAAAGACAATCCTGGTCGTTACCGAAGGAGAAAAAACCGAACCCATTTACCTGATCAGCCTTCGAAACCAACTTAAGCTGCATGCTGCCGATATTCAGATAATCAATGCGCCTGGGACGGATGCTCTCACTATCGTAAACGAAGCAATATCCCGGCGGGATAAACGAAAACGTGAAGCCAAAAACGATTGCACCGTTCCCTATGATTCCGCTTGGGCGGTTTTTGATACCGAGCGCGCCGATTCTAATCCGAAACTCCATGATGCTCTTCAACTGGCGAGATCAAGAGAGATAAAGGTAGCGCTTTCCAACCCGTGTTTTGAATTCTGGATTCTTCTCCACGATACACTCACAACGGCACAGTTCGCGAATTGTGCAGAAGTGATTCGAAGAATAAAAACCGGTTTTAATCCGGGTTATGAAAAAAGCAATCCAACCGCATCCGAATATCTATCTAAAATTCAGACGGCTGTCCCCAATTCTGAATTTTGTCGGAGACATCATGTTGCATCTGGAGGTGATGGTAATCCGTCTACGGACGTCGATTTGCTCGTCAGGGAGTTGAACGAAGTGACGCGTCCTCACTTCCGCCTCAATCTCGATGCGGTACCGGAGCGATCATGAAAAGAACGAAGTCCGGTCCTTCACCGACATTTGGGAGAGCGGCATGCCTGGCAATCTTATATGGCTTAACGTCCGCTGAGCAAAATCTTGATCATTTTTTGAGCGAGCTGAGTATGATGCATGATTCCTTGAAATTGACTTGACTCCGGACCGCCGGCAAAAACAAGGACGGGAGTCGCGGTATGGGTGCCGGTGGACCAAACCGTCATTTGTTTCTCGGCGACTTCTCTGGCCAACGCATTCATGCGGTTGCTCGATTGATAAACATAAAAACTTTTGAAATCATCGATGACGGGAACCTCTTTTTTGTCTAAATACTTATGGCCCTCGACATAAAAAGGATTGGATTCCCGGGCCAGGATTCGAGAGGCGCCGGCCTCGGTGATGGGAAACTCGGAATTCGAATTGAACAATTCCATCAAATTGGCGGGAGTTTGCCGTTCTTTCGGCAACTTGTCAAAATGGGAAGCGAAGAGGATTTCATAACTGATCTTTTGGTTATAGATTTTATCGAGAACCTCGGGACGGCCATAATTGAAAAGAGGCTTGAATTCCAGCCCCTTAAAAGCCGCACCCGGTAGGTTTATCCCCGAGGGCAAATCAACGGCGGAATAGCTGAGTCCAATACCGCCCGTCTCATGATCCCCGGTTACGATCACGATTGTGTCCTTTCGATTTTTTGTCCATTCCAAGACATATTCCACCAAATCATTGAGCACCAACATTTCATGCAAGGTCCCGCCCGCGTCATTGTTATGCAACTGCCAATCGATGAGTCCGGATTCAACCATCAGGAAAAATCCCTTTTCATTTCGGGACAAGATATCAAGAGCTTTGGACGTCATTTCTTTCAACGTGGGAACCGTTCGATCGGGATTATTCAAGGTCGTATCGTAATCGATCTCGTAAGGCATGGCCGATTCGGAAAACAATCCAAGAAGCTTTGCTGACGATATTTGATCGAGTTGAGATTTTCTGAAGGCCAGCGAGTATCCCTTTTCTTGGGCTTCATGAAGCAGATTACGGCTGTCTTTCCGGCTGGACTTGAAATTAAAGGCTCCTCCCGTGAGACGATGGATTTCTCGATAAGCGGATGAACTTTGGTCATTGGCTTCGATGGGAACAAAATGACGAAAACCTCCGGAAAGCATGACATCCGGCCGAAGGTTCAGCAAATCTTCGGCGATCTCATTTTCGTTGTCTCGATTATTTTGATGAGCGGCGAATCCCGCCGGGGTGGCATGGGTGATGCGTGTGTCCGAAACCAATCCCGTTGCCTTTCCGATATTTTTTGCCTTTTCGATGATATTTTCAACCGCGTTCCCATTCTTGTCCAAACCGATCATCTCGGATCCCGAGAATTGTCCGGTAGCCAATTGCGTCGCTGAACTGGCGGAATCAACGATCAATCCGGTTCCCGGGTAAGTCATCGAAATCCCCAAACTTCCTCCATTCTTCATGAGGCGATCAAAGGCCGTAAACCTGTCTTTGATGACGGCGTTCGGCGCTTGACGCGCATAGGTCAGAAGAAATCCCAATTCCTGCGGGCCCATCCCATCGCCGATAATCAAGATGATATTCTTGGCCTTTTCATTTTGAAGAGGATTGGCGGGTATATGGATGTTTTTAGAAACAACACATCCGGTGATCAAAGAAACGGGAATGATACAGAATAGAAAAAACTTGACCGGCTTGTTCATCGTTCTTTTTCCCATTTAGTAATTTATAAGAGAATCACCTGAAGTCATCGGCAGGAGGCGATAATCCCGAATCAACCGGCTGATAATCGCGATCGCCTTCTTTGTCATGATAATCCCGGGATTGAGTATATCACTATTTATGGGGTTGATGCCCGTCGATATGTGTCGTTGAGGTGTGACCCCAAGGCTACGAAAAAATAAAAATAAAGTTTTTCCCAGGGCA
>RPPU01000635.1 GCA_003819975.1 Desulfobacteraceae bacterium | reverse complement strand
GGCCCCTGAAAATAACCGTGATCAATGGGTAAAAATTGGCAACGCCCGTCCGGTTTTATCAAATGCGCCAGGCGATTACGCATACCCCAATCCATTGTTTCCGCGCCTTTGATTCGTCTTCCCGGTTTTGATTGCTCCGGCGGCGGTTGCTCTGTTGGTTTACGGGCCTCCAATATCTTTCCTGCATCCGGCATGCGAAACTCCTCTCTTGGCTCCAACTGATTCAGTTATGAGCTTTTTTTGTTTTTATTTTAGGAACAAGGCCTTATGAGTGTCAAGCTGCATTTATTGGCGTCAATCGCTTGACGTGCGCGCCCGGCTTGATGAACCCCTATTTCCATCAAAGGGTTTACAGCCGCTGAATAGCACGACTATACCTGATTCCAAGCACTTGCCTCATCAAAATTCAGCTGAATTTATTATATCTCAACTTACAAGTTAGTGGCATATATTTTGCATTTTTTCAGCTAAAACCACTGCGAAACCATAATTTTTATATATCTCAGAAAGGATCTAAATAGGGGGACAAAATATGAATCAAGTCGAAACCGTAATGGAAGAATCCGGGCGCCTTAATATAGCCAAAGAAGGAAAATACCTGACCTTTTCCCTGGACAAGGAAGAATACGGGATCGGAATCCTCAAGGTTAAAGAGATCATCGGCATGATGCCGATCACGCCCGTACCCCGGACACCCAGTTTTGTAAAAGGGGTCATCAATTTACGCGGCCGGGTGATTCCGGTTATTGATTTGCGCCTAAAATTCGATATGCAGGAAATCGAATATACCGAAAGGACCTGCATTATTGTGGTGGAAGTGGAAATGCGCTCCAGTCAGATTCCCATGGGCATCGTGGTCGATTCGGTTTCAGAAGTTCTGAATATCAAAGGTGATGAAATCGAAGAGACCCCCACCTTTGGCGCAAAATTGGACACCGATTATATCCTGGGAATGGCTAAAACCGAAGGCGGGGTCAAGATTTTATTAGGCATTGATCAGGTGCTGGCCAAAGATGAGATGAGCTCCTTTTCAAGCCTGATGTAAACCGGTTGAATGGACTTGATTTATCAGCGGGCCGCCGCCTGAAGCGCGGCCCGGATTGTTTTTCTCTGCTATTCCGGCTTATGGCTCTAATCCGACTTTTATCTCTTCTTCATCCTGGTCTTCGATCCGGGCCTCGGCTCTAAGAAAATCCACCCAACTTTTTACCAGATTCTGGTGTTTTTCATTTTGCAGATTGGCTTGATAACGGCCCATCTCTTCCGCATATTTGGCCGGATCGATTGCTTCGCCTGCTTCCCATTTGATCAGAAACGCGCCGGTTTCATTTTCAAAAACCTTTTCAGGATATTTCTTGGCTGGGCTGAGTTCGAAAGCCGCTTCTTTCAATTCCGGGACATTGTCCAATTCCGGCAAGGACTCGCCTTGTTTAAAAAAGTTGGTCGTCGCATGGGTGAACCGGTTGTCTTTTATAAAGCCCTCCCAAGCCGCACCTTTGTTCAATTGGGCCAAATATTTTTCCGCTTCCTTTTTCGCCTCGGCCTTGGCCAGACTTTCAGCAAACGCCTTGCGCACTGGTTCCTGCACCTCTTTCAGTTCCGGCAAATAAGAAGGCTTTCGGTCTGAAATTTGAAAAATATAATACTTGTTCTGGATCTCAACGAGCTCGCTGCGTTCGCCTTTGTTCAGTTCAAAAAGCGCTTCTTTATCTTTAGGCGCGACCGCCAATTCGGGAATATTCTCATTTTGCGAGAAATAACCGCTCTCCTTGACCGGCATATTGTTTTGCCCGGCATATACTTTAAGTTCCACGTCATAGGGGAGCTTGTCCATCAAATCAAGGGCTTTATCATAAGCATATTCGGATTTGGCGTTTGCCAAAAGCTTCTGAACGATGACGGGCCGCACTTCCGCCAAAGTCTTGACCTTGGCTTCTTTGATATCCTCCATCTTCAGGATATAATATCCGGCCTGGGTGCGCGTCGGGTTCTTGCTGATCTCCCCTTTTTTTAATTTGAAAGCTTCCTGCTCATAAAACTTGTCAGGCGTTTGCCCTCTGGAAAAATAATCGACCAAACCGCCTTTGGCGGCATTGGGATCCTGGGAAAATTCCTTGGCCAGTTTGGCAAAATCCTCTCCGGCTTGGGCGCGCTTAAGAACGCCCAGGGCTTTCTCTTTGATTTTATCATCCTCAACTTGGGTGGTCTTTAAATCCACTTTAAAGAGAATATGACGGACTTTGACCTGTTTTTTTTCTTCGAATCGATTGAGATTGTCTTCATAATACTCTTCAATTGTTTTTTCTTCTATCTGGACTTTGTCTTGAAACGCCTCAGGATCCACAATCATATAAGCAACCCGAATCTGGTCCGGAACGCGATAAGCCGCCCTATTCTTACTGAAATACTCCTCTAAAGCCTTGGGTTCGATGTTGACCGATTTTTCAAACGACTTGGCCGGGAAATGGATAAAACTGATTTTCACTTTACGGTTCGCAAAGGTGTACCGGTCCTGGAGTTCCTGTTTGTTTACCGGTGCGAACGTCATCAGAAACTGTTTGGTTTTATTATCTAAAAGGGTTTGGGAAAGATCTTTTTCAAAATCCTGGGGCTGCATATTTTTATCCCGTAAAAGGATATCATAGCGGTTTTTGTCAAAAATACCCGCATTTTGAAAATCAGGATAATTCTGAATAAAGTCTTGCACCTCTTTTTGAGTCACGGCCAAGCCGAGCTCTTCAGCTCCTTGGCTGAAAAGTTTGCCTTGAATCAGATTATCCCTAGCCATTTTATCCAGGTTCATCTCTTTGAGCATCTTGTCGGTCAAAACCAATTTATATTGCGCATATTGTTTTTGGAGCATTTCCCTCATCATTTTTTTGGTATTTTCGAATTCCAATTTACTGATGATCTCTCCGTTGACCGTGGCGATCTTGGTCTTTTGCGGGTCAGAGTCTCTTCCAAAGCCGAAATACAGAACAAAGGTGATCGCGATAATGGCGATCAT
>RPPU01000634.1 GCA_003819975.1 Desulfobacteraceae bacterium | reverse complement strand
AATACTTTTTTATCAGAGAGGAGACTCAACATGAAAAGACCGATTTGCTTATTCATCTTGGTATTGGCGCTTTTTCTTTCTCCGGGGTTGATGCTGAGCGCGCAAGAAACCTCCGTCATCACGATTGACGAAGCCGTTATCGGCAAAGGAGTCGTGGATCGCAAAATCGTGGACGCCGGCGCCAGTTTTCCGGCCGATGTCGGTAAGCTTTTCTGTATGGTGAATGTGATCGGAGCGAAGACGCCCGTGGAAATCAATCAGGTTTGGTATTTCGGCGAAACCGAGCGCGCTAAAGTGACTTTACCGATTAAGTCGGCGGCTTGGCGGACCTTTAGTTCCAAGATCATCCAGGTTCATGAAGTCGGAAAATGGCGGGTGGATATTTTAGACCCGGACGGCAAAGTACTCAAAACGGTTGAATTTGAAATCACGAAATAGCCCAATATAAGATATTTTTAGATGAAGATACCCCTTACCGGGTATCTTCATTTTTTTTATATCGGTTTTGAATCATCCTTGCAAAATTGCGGGAACGCCATTCATCTCCATGCAGTTTGAAAACGATTGATTGGGGAAACGGGATGTTGAGACATTTATTGCGAAAATGGAACGATCTTCCTGTTTTTAATCCTTCTTTATGGCCCCAAAGAGAATTATTGGCCGGAGCAGTTGGCGTCACGGCTTGTTTGGCATTTGTCGCGCACCGGATTTTTCGGTTTAATCGCTATACCGGCGACCTTCCTCCTTTTTTAAAACAGTTTCCCGCTTCAATCGATCTTCGATTCACCCTCGTGGACTGGCATTGGCTGATGTGGCTTTCGGTGTGGATCATCGAAACCGGGATTCTAACCGGGTATATGGTTGCTTTCACTTCCCGGACCGGAGCCAAGAGCGTGGCGCGGGGATTTATGGAGGTGGTCTTTCCCATGATCATTGCCGGGCTGCCCTTTCTCATTGTGCTGACCCCGATGAATTTCAACCGGGTTTGGCCGCCGGCCATTGGCGCCTTAAAAGACTTTTTATATAACCAGACTGTAAGTGCGAATTTTAAGGCCGCATTCCTGCTGCAAAGCTGGGAACCGGTCTTTTTTCTTTTTTTAACCGTCATTATCGTCGGTGGAGCCATTAACCTGCTCGGTCTTTTAAGTTTACGCAAAGCCTTTACCATTACCGCGGAAGCCCGGCTTCTGATCCGGCAAGGGCTTTTCAAATACATCCGGCATCCGCTCTATGCCGGACATTTCGTGATGTTTGCCGGTTATCTGCTGTTTCATCTTTACTGGTACACCGTCATGCTTTATTTGATATTTTTAGGCGGCCAATATCTGCGGGCGCGGATGGAAGAAAGAAAACTTATGAGTGTTTTTTCGGAATACGCCGACTATAGGCGGGACACCGGGATGTTTGTTCCGAAAATAGGAAGAAAGACAAGTCAACTACGCGAGTAGTCAGAAGCCGGAATCCGGTAGCCGGAATTGAGCAGTCTTCAGTCACCGGTCAACAGGCATCGGCTTCTTACGTTCACACGTTCTCACATTCTCACGTTCTTACGTTTTTTTATCCTTCATCCTTGATTTCCAATCTGCTTACACGCCATCTCTTTGCAGAAACGGTCATAAGCGGCTCGGGCGCCCAAATCAAAAGCCTTGATATTGGATTCCTGGGCTTTGGCCGGCACCAGTTGGGCAATGGCTTGTTTCAAAGACGGTATGGAAACCGGGAACGATTCCAATACGCATAGGGCGCCCAAAAGAACAACGTTTTCGGTCAAGGAATTACCGGCCTGTTCGGCCAAGTGAAGGGCATCCAGGGTCAAAATATACGGCGTGATGGTTTGGACACGCTTGATGACTTCTTCCGCGTTCATATACGGCTTGTTCTTGTCTTTTATGAGCACACCGGTCTCGGTCACGGGATGCATGATGCGGTTGTTGAAAATCGCGGCGCCATTGTCTTTCAGGTATTCGATATAGCGCAAGGCTTCCAGGGCTTCCAAGGAGAGCAACGCATCGGCGCTGCCGATTGGGATCAGGGGCGAACGCACTTCCGGACCGATTCGCAAGTGAACCGAAATGGTGCCGGAGCGTTGGGACAAGCCGTGCTGCTCGCCGGTGATGACCCGCAGATTGTCCCGGGCGCAGGCCGTGCCGATGATATTGGATAAAAGGACCAGACCTTGACCGCCGACACCGCATAATAAAACGGAAAATTCTTTGTTCATAATTTCACCTCCCGGGTGGAAACAACGGCCGAGTTTTGGCAAAGCTGACCGCAGACATTGCAGCCGTCGCAGAGTTCAGGGGCAATCACGGCTTGACGATTCTCGTCCAGGGAATAGGCCGGACAATAGAAATCGCGGATGCAAGTGTAGAATTGTTTACAGGCGTTTTTATCGATTTTGTTGGGGATAATCGGTTCCCCTTTCTTTTTCTTCCAGCGGTCGCCGTGCAAGGCGCACACGCGGCGCGAGATGATCACGCCAAAACCAGGCCTCTGAAGCGCCTCTTTCATTTTATCAACGGTTGCCTTGACCTGATAGGGATCCACAATGGTGATGTCCCGAACACCCAGGCCTTTCAACACTTCTTCCAAAATCAGAGGCTGACCGGCCGGATGTTCGGTCATACGCGTATTGGGATTGGTCTGCTGGCCGGTCATGGCGGTTACGTCATTGTCCAGAATAAAAAGTTTGAAATTGGAATTGCGATAAGCCGCGTTGGCCAAACCGGGCAAGCCGGCATGGTAAAAGGTGGAGTCGCCGATCATGGCAATCACGGGTTCTGCCACGGCATATTGCAAGCCGTTGGCTACGCCCAGGGAAGCACCCATGGAAAGCAAAGTGTCGCCGTATTCCAGAGGCAGGAGCGGGCTCATGGAATAGCAACCGATGTCCGTGGCCAGCACATGTTTAACCCCTTTCAGGGCTTTGCGTACGGCATGGATCGAGGCGCGGTGCGGACAGCCCGGGCAGAAAGTCGGCGGCCGGACCGCAAGCCCTTCTTTGAGTTT
>RPPU01000633.1 GCA_003819975.1 Desulfobacteraceae bacterium | reverse complement strand
TTTTATTTCTTTTTTTAAATTTATCACGTCTTCTTTAACAATGAAGGCGATCCTCCGCGCATAAGGCAAAAAAATAACCCGCCGGCCATCAAAAACAAGGCCGCATTTTCAAGAAGTTTCTTCCAGGCATAAGTGGCGCCAAAACCGCAGCCGCAGTCGAAATAGACCTGAAGAAAAAGCATGCCCGCGCTCATGATTTCGGCCGTTCGTTTCACAACGGCTATTAAAAAGACCGCATTGAGGACCGTGAGAACTAAAAGAGACCCGGGCGAATAAATACCGGTTAAAAGAGACAAGCCGCAGATAAGTTCCAGCCAAGGCAAGACGATCGCCGTTAGGTAGAGCAGCGGACCATAATCCAGCACGCCATACATCCGGATCTCGTCGCCAAAAGCCAAAGGATTCCCGATTTTCCGAACCGCCGCATAGATGAATATGGCCGCCAGAATCAACCGCAAAAGTCCCATAAGGCGCCCATTGATTCCGGAACTTTTAAAGTTGCCGACGATGAAAGCAATTCCGGCCTTCAGCCACTCCTTCTTCATGATTTCTCTCTTTCAATCGCAAGCCCGGCTGCGATCCAGGCTTTATATCCGCCCTTAAAAACCCGCAAGTCCATATATCCCAACTCAAAAATGCTTCGGGCCAGAAGCTCGGCATCGGACCGATTAGAGAGAATTCGGCCGATGGAGCGAACAATTTTTTCCTCAAGCGGTTCTATTAAATTGTAAAAATCCCGGTGATTGTGAGCCAACAGGGCCCCCTTTTCCGCAGAGTCCGATTTCCCGCTTTTATGGGTAAACGTATGCGAAGGTCATTTTGTGACAGGATATAAAAAAGGTTTCAGATCTTTTCAATGAGTTTCAGGCCGCGGCTATAAGTTTTTAACGGTTTTTTCAGCAGTTCATACATATAAATGGACCGGAATACAAACGATTACAAATCGAAACAAAATCCTTACAGATTCGTATGCCGCATAGATGTATAAATTTAGGGTTAGCGCTCTTTTGATATATTGGGATAACCAAAGATGCCGATAAAACACCAAATAATGGTATTTTCCCATATCTTCTAAAAAGGTTGACATGGCGTTAAATCATATATAGCTTACCTACCGGTCGGTAGCATATCTACTGTAAATACCGCTATAAATTAAGCCATATTGTGTTATATTATGAACTATCAAATCGAAAATGAGCAACCTCTTAATGATGCCCGAACACGTTTAGTAGAAGCAGGGATAATCCTTTTTGCTGAAAAAGGCTATGCTGCTACCTCGGTTCGGGAAATTGTGGAAAAAGCCGGCGTAAGCAAACCGGTTTTATACTATTATTTTCGCAACAAACAAGGGATTTTCCAGGCCATTCTGGATTCCGCGGCCGAACAATTCGAACAGATTCTCAAGGATATTGTGGCCACCCCCGGAACCGTACTGGAACGGCTGTTGCATTTTTATCAACATTTTTACCAGGGCATTCTTTTGCAGCACCAGGATCTCTACCGCATGGTCCGGGATGTGATTTTCGCGCCGCCGCAAAAAGAGCCCACCTATGACATTCAACGCTTTGAACGCAGCATGAGTGAAGCCATAAAAACGATTTATCAACAAGGTATTGAAAAAGGCGAGGTCAAACCGGCCGACCCCGAGGACATTGCCACGCTGGTCATGGGCTTGATCGATTTTTGTTTTCATATCGATATTTACGATCCCGAGTGCCGCGACCCGGCCCGGCCGGAACGGTTGCTGCAATTGGCTTTTAACGGTATTGCTCTGGATCGTCATCATCAAGGAGAAAAGAATGAACATGGAAGATTTTAAACCCACTTTAAAACAAAAAGCGCTCCATTCCGTTTGGAGTTTTTTCCCCTGGATTATAATCGGGATCATCATTGTTTTTATTGTCTCGATGCGTCTGGCCATCAACGTGAAATCAACCAAATTGGAAGCGGAAAAGACCGCCGCCATGAAACAAGAAGCAGCCATCGCCAATATCACGACTTTAACCGTGAATCCCGCCCGCTTGGCGGACAAAATCGATCTACCGGCCGAAGTGGAGCCTTGGGAAGATGTCTGGGTCAAGGCAGAGGTGCCGGGCCAAGTAGTGAGCGTTATTGCGCGCGAAGGCCAGAAGATCATTGAAGGTCAGGTCATCGTGCAATTGGACAGCCGCGATTATCGTTCGCGCCTGGATCGCGTCCAGGCCAATCTGCAATTGGCCGAAGCCAACCACGGCCGCATGGCTGAATTGGCCAAGCAGCACATTGTTTCCACCAGCCAACTGGAGGAGGCAGAAGCCCGGCTCAAAGACCTGAAGACTCAGGCCCAGGAAGCGGAGCTGGCCCTGCGGCGCACCCAGGTGCGCGCGCCCATCAGTTGCGTGCTGAACCAGATCAAGGCCAAGCGCGGCGATTTCATCGGCGTGGGCGATCCCGTGGCCCAGATCATTCAATTGGACCGCATCAAAGTCAAGGTCGGCGTGCCCGAAAGCGATGTATCCGCGATTTTCGATCTTCAGCAAGCCGATATCGTTTTTGAAGCCTTGAACAAGCGCCGCATCATCGGTAAAAAAGTGTTTTTATCCAAACAGCCCGACTCCCTTTCCCGTCTGTACGATCTGGAACTCTCCATCGACAACCCGGACGGCGATATTCTGCCCGGTATGTTTGCCCGGGTCGAACTGGTCAAGCATGTTTATGACCAAGCCCTGGTCGTGCCCTTGTTCAGTGTGATCTCCGATAAAAACGAACGCTTTGTTTATATAGAGAAAAACGGAAAAGCGGAACGTCGTATTGTGCAAATGGGCGCCCTGGTGGGATTGCTTGTTCACATCACTTCCGGCTTGCAGCCGGGCGACAAAGTCGTCGTGACCGGTCAACGCCAGATCAATGAAGGCCAATCGGTCACCGTCATCAAGAACTTTTCCAGCCTTGAGGAGCTGCCTACTACATTATGATTGCCGAATATATCATTAAAAACCGCATCGCGGTCGCGGTCCTATGCGTTGTGCTTG
>RPPU01000632.1 GCA_003819975.1 Desulfobacteraceae bacterium | reverse complement strand
GGTGATCGCCCGCAGAATAGTCAGGGCGCGGGCGGTCTGAAAGCTGTTGCAGCCGTGATCCACGGCATTGCCCCATTGCAGACAGGCCGGTTTCAGCGTAGCGTACATTCGGGCTGCTTGCCGGATCCGGTCGGTCGGCACCCAGGTTTGTTGTTCGACTTTTTCCGGAGCATAATCCTGAACATGAGTTTGCAATTGATCAAAGCCTATGGTCCAATGTTCGACAAAGGCATGATCGTAGAGATTTTCTTTGATAATCACGTGCAGCAATCCCAAAGCCAAAGCCAAATCGCTGCCCGGTTTCAGGCGCAACCAGGAATCGGCCCGGTCCGCGAGTGGAACGGGCAGCGGGTCGACTAAAATTAAACGAACGCCTTTCTTAAAGTGTTCCAGAGCCTGGAAATGTTCGCCGTGACGCGTATGGACCAAGTTGGCGCCCCAGACCAAAATACAGGCCGGGGAGCCTTGATAATCGGGCACCGGGTAAAATCCGCAAGTCATTTTGGCGGCGAACAGACGCGGCAGAAAGCAGACATGGCCCGTGGTGGCGAAGTTGGGCGAACCGAACGCATTGGCCAGGCGTTCGTGGTAGGAGTCGATCAGGCCTTTGGCGGCTCCTTGCACAAAGGCCACGCCTTGCGGCCCGTATTGCTCTTTTGTTTTTTGGAATGCTTGGGCAATTTGATCGAAAGCCCGGTCCCAGGATATTTTGCGCCATTGGCCCGATCCTCTGGCGCCGGTTTTTTGCAAAGGATGACGCAAACGCTGCGGGTGATAGAGTTGCGCCACGGCGGAGAGTCCTTTAGGACACAACCGGCCCCGATTGATCGGGCTCGCGGGATCGCCCGAGACCTTGGTGACTTTTCCGTCGGTGACCGTGACGAGCACGCCGCAAGCGGAATAACAAAACCCGCAGGTGCTCCGGATTATTTCTTCTTTAGGCATCGTAGGTTTCCCGATATTTTTTTAAACAGTCCCGACAGATACAGGCGCGGCCTTTTTTTTCTTCGGGCACCAATTCCAATAGCTTCGCGGAAAAGGTCTCGTTCACGCACCAGCAATCTTCCTGTACCCCGTTTTTTTGCAGGATACAGCGGTTGGGTTTTCCGCACAGGGGACAGGTAAAAGGGTCGATTTTTCTTTCAGGCATAAGGGGCTCTCGATTCAGGGGGTTGATTATTACTGCCTTTCACCACAATGTCTCTTTATGCTGTTCGTATGGTATAAGCTCAATCTATGTTGCCTTGTAGGGGCGACCAACGTAGAGACATAAAAATCGTCTCTACGGAGCCGGTCGCCCCTACCCTGAATACGCTGACTGATTTGCAAGACAGGGCTTTGGGTTCATCAAGGCTTTCGTGAGGGCCTATTCGATAATGGAAGCCCGATTCGTTTAAACACGCCATCAAGGTACCATAGGCAGCCGGGATTGTAAAATTATGTGGGTTGCCGGGGCCATTCCCAATTTCCGAAGTTCTCAAACCATGAACCTTGAACTGTGAACCGTTCATTCGTGAACCCTGAACTTTGAGCATCGGGAAGACGGATACTGTTTGACACTCGATCCCCTAATGTTCTATAGTGTGATGCTTACATCTTGATTTTATTAAAATAATTTATGAAACCAATCGTATCTTTAAAGCCCATGCAATATATTCGGAAAACACTCAGTACCATTGGGTCATTTTTTATTAGGTTTTTTTTAAATCCGGATTTTCTTCGGATTTTTAAAAAAGTTTTGCCCTGGATCGGGTTTGCGGTTTTGTTCGTATTTTTCATTTTAGCCTTTCAAAAGCCCTGGCAATGGATCGAATATAAGGGTTATGAATTAGGCCTGCGCTTGAGTCCGGTTTACGCGCCCAACAACAGCATTGCCGTTATCGCCATTGATGAAAAATCCCTCAAAAATATAGGGCCCTGGCCCTGGGACCAGCATGTGTTGACGCGCATGATCCGCCGCATGCAGGATGCCAAAGCCGGCGTGATCGGAATCAATATCGATTTTTCAGCTCCTCAAAATCAAAAAGCTTTTGATTTATTGCAACGCATTGAGGATCTTAAAATCGAGGAATCCCTGGGCAAGCGTTATTCCGAGCTGGCTGCCAAATACCGGCAACTCCTCAATTCGGTTACGGCGGAATTGGCTTCGGATTGGATGCTGGCCAGACAGATGCGCAGGGCCCAGAATGTGGTCTTGGGTTTGGACGGCTATTCGACCCTTAAAGATGAAAAGACCGCTGTACCCGGGTTTCTCCGAAAAGAGGCTTTGGAAATTCCGGAAAACGACAATATCATGGCGGAGCATTTGCCGCAATGGATGCAACCACCTGAAATAACCAAATTTTCAACTATTTCATCCCCAAATGAGGAGACCGGAAGTTCCGTAGCCGGCTTGGGCGTCGTGACCCCGGAGCCGGTGCAGGCATTTCAAGGCATTCCTCTGTTGGTCCAATATCAGGACTTGTATTTGCCTTCTTTTGCGCTGCAATTGACCGCTTTATATCAGCAAGTGCCGCTTTCAAAAATTAAGTTTTTTCCGGAAGGCGGCATTAAATTCTCCCAAACCATTATTCATACCGACGCCACTTTCAAGATGTATCCCCGCTATTACGCGGAAAGAGACGGGATTCCGCCTTTCAAGATCATCTCTTTTGACGATGCCTTGCAGGGCAAGGTCCCGTATCGGGAATTCCGGGACAAGATCGTTCTGATCGGGCCAACCCATCCGTCCCTGACCCAGCCCGTGCTTTTACCCCAAGGCCAAAAGCTTTCGCCGCTTTTAATGAACGCAAGCCTGATTTCAAATATTATGAACCGGGAAGCTTTTGCCATGGTTCGGGCTTTTGAATGGTGGCAACGCCTCGGCTTGGCCCTGGTGCTGTTGTATCTGATCTTCGGGGTCCCCCGTATGAGCCGGCGCTGGGCGCATGCTTTGACCGTATTGATATTGATCGGCTTGTTCATTATCGAATTGTTTTTTCTGCTGCGGGGCGTATGGCTGCCTTTGCTGGCGCC
>RPPU01000631.1 GCA_003819975.1 Desulfobacteraceae bacterium | reverse complement strand
CCATGTTCAGCGAGGCGGATGAGCAAGCCGGCAAAGCGGTTTGCATCCTGGGCGCCACGGTGCGCGACAAACTGTTTGCCAAACAAGACCCCATCGGCGCCTCCATCCGCCTGGGAAAAATCTCCTTTAAAGTTATCGGCGTGCTCCAATCCAAGGGCCAGACCAGCTTCGGCGACGACCAGGACGATTTTGTTCTGGTCCCTTTACGCGCTTTTCAACGCCGTATTGCCGGCAACACGGACGTGCGCATGATCTTTGTTTCCGCCGCGGACGGTGTTTCCACTGAAAAAGTCAACCGGGATCTCACCCAACTCATGCGGGAGCGCCGCCGTATCACTTCCGCCAAGGACGATGATTTCAATGTCCGCGATATGCAGGAAATCGCCAATACCTTGACCAGCACCACCAAACTTCTCACCGCCTTATTGGCGGCCGTGGCCGCGGTCAGCTTGCTGGTCGGCGGTATCGGCATCATGAATATCATGTTGGTTTCCGTGACCGAACGCACCCGCGAAATCGGTACCCGTTTGGCCATTGGCGCCCTGGAACGGGAGGTTTTAATGCAGTTTCTGGTCGAAGCCGTGGTGCTTTCCTCTTTTGGCGGACTTTTCGGTATTTCCCTGGGCTTGGGAGCGGCATTCCTCGGCGCCCGCTTCCTCCAGATCCCCTTTGTCTTCAGCCCGGAGATCGTCCTGATTGCCTTTGTTTTTTCAGCAGCCGTGGGCGTACTTTTCGGCTATATGCCGGCCCGCAAGGCCGCCGGCCTGGACCCGATCGAAGCCCTGCGCTACGAATAAGAATTTGCTTGAGCAAATTCTTGTTTTCCATTGACAGATCCGACTGATCCAAAATATACTTTTCCCTCATTTACCAGGCGCTTATAGCCCGCGTATCGACATGGGGATTTCTAAAATTAGCCTTTGGTAATTTTACGATTCGTTTTTCAAGGGCCATTGCTGGTAAAGTGTATTTTTAGAAATCCCGGGTTGTCGATAAGGAAAAAAGCAATTTATCAAAGGAGATAAAAATCCATGTCGCTAAGTCCCAACCAACTCAGAAGCATTTCATTTTTAAGCGCCTTCAGCGACCAGCAACTCGAGCAGCTCTCCCGAATTTTTACGCAACAACAAATGGAACAGGGCGCGATCCTTTTCCGGGAAGGCATTGCGGATCATTCGTTTTATCTTCTGGCCAAAGGGGAAGTGAACATCTTGGAAGGAGATAAGCTGCGCTATCAATTGCGTCCGCCCACCCCGATCGGTGAAGTGGGCGCTTTGGCCGATCTCAAGCGCAACACGACCGCCGTCACAGCCCAACCTTCCGAAATCTGGAAAATCAAACGGGATGATCTGCTGAGTTTTTTTGAAAACAACAGCGACATCGCCTTGCTTTTCTACCAAAACCTGATGAAAAGTATGGCTTTTAAATTGAAAAGAGACCAGATGCATATCGAGGATATGCAGACCAATATCATTCGCACCCAAAAAGCCATGAAGCAAATGCAAACGCTGATCCTGCAAAGCAAAGACACGCCCATCAGCGAATCTTTGCACAATGAGCTGGAAGAATTGATTCTGCATAACCGGCGGGTCAATTACCGCATTGAACCCCTTAATTCCATGCCGGCCCATGTGCGTTTCAAAAGCGGCGCCATGCATAATGTCGTGGAAATTTCCAAAACCCATCTCTCTTTCCAACAGGATAAAGACCCCCTGCCCCATAACGGCGATACCATCACCGGCGTGCTGTGCTTGAGCGGACCTGAAATTCCCTTTAGCGGTAAAGTGCTGCGAATCATCGAAAACCGGGTCGATCTGAAACTGGATTATTTGATCGATATGTACGGCGCCATCCTGGACGGTTACCTGGCCCGCGTCCAAATGTTGGATTACGTGGTTTGATTTCCAAGCCTGAACTGCGCTTGAGGAAAAAATGGGTAAATCCGGAATATTAAAAATTTAAAAGATGTGGAATGCCATGCTGAATGCAAAGCGCACTCAGTTCAAATCTTGAATACGATCACCTGTGGGCTCAGAAGGAACCCCTTGGCCCTGGTGTATGTACTTTATCGCAGGTATTCCTGTTTTTCTGCTTGTTACCTAATAGCGGAATCAAATTTACAACCGCCAGCAACCATTCAATGTCAATGCCCTGACGTTTTTGCCCGGATTTCAAAATCTCCGCCTCATTCGACTTCCATCATACAGTAACCTCTTAAAATACCAGGACATTTCTAATGCGTTGATTGGCATTATTTTTGCAAAATTTACTAAACGGGGGATGATATCCCCTGTCATATTTTTACAAAAATCAACCGGATAAAGAATATTGCCGAAATCCGGGCTCTAATGGAGGCATATACGATGAAAGATCTTAGACTGGCGGTTAAACTAATCGGCGGCTTCAGTGCGGTGGCCTTGATCACCCTATTGGTGGGTCTAATCGGTTGGATCATGGTCCGCAATTCAGTTTCCGCTTTATCGGAAGTGGGCGAAGTACGTCTGCCGAGTATCTTGGGGCTGGAAACGATGGATGAGGCCCAAGCCGCTATCCTGGGAGCCGAACATACTTTGCTGATTGCGGAAATAGCCGGGAATCCCCAACAAACCGAAGAACAATTGCAACGGCTGAAACAAGCCTGGACCCGGGCCGAAACGGGCTGGAAAACCTATGAACCGCTTCCCCAGACCAAAGAAGAGGCCGAGATCTGGAAACAATTTGTACCGGCCTGGGAAGCCTGGAAAGCGGAACACCAGAAGGTTATTGACCTGATCAAAGGCGGCAAGCGCGAAGAGGCTTTGGCGCTTTCCAATGGGAATGCCGAAAAAACATACAGAATCTCGGAACCTTTGCTGATGAGTCTGATCGATTTGAATGAACGCGTAGCCAAAGAATTCGTGAAAGAATCCATCGGCAATGTCAACCGTCCCAAAATCATTTTACTCACGGTCATGATTTTGGGCACTTTAATCGCCGTTGTCCTGGGCATCTGGTTGAGTATTTCCATTAATAAAGT
>RPPU01000630.1 GCA_003819975.1 Desulfobacteraceae bacterium | reverse complement strand
ATGCGCGGTGCGGCCCAGACTGCAAATGAGAACAGGACGATCAACAAGGTAATGACCGGGATGATTGGTGATTTTTTCATGAGTTTCTCCTTAGGTTATTGCATTGCGGTTTTGGGCATTCTAAAGGATTCAGTGGATTTTGGCCAAGTAAAGGTTCAAAGGAATTCACCGCAGAGGGCATCGCGAGATTTCACCGCAGAGGGCGCCGAGGAGCGCAGAGGGATATTTATTTAGAACCTTTGCGTTTTTTGCGGTAATATTCACCGCAGAGGGTCGTGTTTAAGAAATTCACCGCAAAGGGCGCTGAGGAGCGCAGAGGATAACGCGTTTTGATGATTTGCTGATTATTGTGTTTATATCTTATTTTTTCCTCAGCGTTCCTCCGCTTCCTCTGCGGTGAAATTTTCTTCAGGAAAGTTATTGACGATTCGTTTTATGCCGTTGCGCAAATGGAGCACATTGAAATTAATCAGGAGGCCAAGGTTCAGATTCGCCAGTTTGAGGTAGGTAAGGAGTTGGGCTTCGTGAATCGGCGCCAATCGATCAATCGACTTTAATTCAAGGATAATTTGATCTTCGACGAGAAGGTCAACCCGGTAACCGCAGTCAATCAATATTCCGTCATATTGAACCGGGAGAGCCATTTGCCGTTTTAGGGATATGTCCGCCTTTTGGAGTTCATGTTCCAGGCAGGCTTCATAGGTGGATTCCAGCAAACCCGGGCCAAGCGCGGAGTGAACCTTCATGGCACAGCCGATAACGCGGTGAGAAAGAGCATTCAACGCCGAGGGATTTTTTGTTTTTTCCATTATCGTTAACTCCTTTTTGGAATGAACCGCAGAGGAACCGGGAGATTCACCGCAAAGGTCGCGGAGGCTCGCAGAGGTTAAAAGAATATAATATTTTTGTTGTTTTTTGAAATTTCATATCTTTTATATTTTTAAGTTATTTTTTTCCTCTGCGTTCCTTTGCGTCCTCTGGAGTAATTTCAGATTCTTCTGAAATTACGTCTTTTGCGGTGAAATTTACCGCAGAGGGCGCCGAGGGTCGCAAAGGATGAATCATGTTAATGATTTTTTTTATCTTTATGTTTATTTTTCCTCTGCGCTTCTTTGCGTCCTTTGCGGTGAATTCTCTTAATCCTCTGTGGTGAAATTCCTATGGCCCCAGTCGCATAGCGGACACTGTTCGCAAAGCGGTTGTTTGCGGCAGAATTCTCGGCCGGTTCTCGCGATCAGGGCATGGAATTCCTTAAAGAGCAGAACTTCGTGCGGCAGGTGGTCCATGAAAAAGGACAGGAGCTCGTCGTAAGTCATGGCCTCGTCGGCCAAGCCGTGGCGTTGCAGGATACGGAAGGTCGCGGCATCGACGACAAAGACGGGCTTTTGGCAGGCATAGAGCAAAATCAAGTCCACGGTTTCAAGGCCGATACCCTTGATCGCGAGCAGTTCTTCGCGCAGGGTTGCGATAGGGCGTTCTTTCAGGCTTTCAACATCGTCTTCAAATCGTTCCCGGAGATAAGCAGCCAGGTTTTTCAGGCGCCGGACTTTAAGATTCACATGCCCGGCCGGTTCGACGAGTGCGGCCAGGCGCTCGTCGGGAAGATCGAGCAAAGCGGTCACGGAGAGCAGATTCGCCTGTTTTAAGTCAGCCAAGGCTTTTTGGGCGTTCGGCCAACGGGTGTTTTGAGCCAGGATGATCCCGACCAGGATTTCCAGGGTGTTATCCCCGGGCCACCAGTTCTGAGGACCTAAACCGGTCATAAGGCGGTCGTACATTTCGCGCAGACGTTGTGCGGTTGAAGTCATTCACTCGACCCTATTTTTCCAATATTCTGGATCGCGATGGAGGTGCATAACGGCGAGAAATAAAATTCTATCTTTATCGATCACATATATAAGGCCGTAAGGAAAACGGCGAATGAGACAGCGCCGGATTTCGTCTTCAAGAATGGTCCAAGCGTTTGGGAAGGCAAGAATCTTTTCGATGGCTGAATACACTTCAATGGAAAAATCATGGCCTAGGCCTTTTTCGCAATCTTCATAATAATCGATAGCATCCAAAAATTCGCTTTCGGCTTCGGGGTGAAATCCGTATTTCATTCGGCGAGCCTTTGCCGGACCTTGGTAAACACTTCCTTCCCTGAAATAGGCTTCACCTTTCCCGAACGGATTTCCGCCAGCCGGTGTTTTGCAATCTTAATCCAATTTTTATCCATTTCCGGGTCAGGGGTGTTAAGGCTTTTCAATAAGGAGTCTGCAATAAACGCCCGTTCTTCAATGGGCAGGGAAAGAGCTTCGTCAATGAGCTTTTTTGTATTTGGCATAAATCCCCCTTTATATTTTAAGGAGTTATTTCTAAACAACTCGGGGTCTTTAAAATTCGCCTTTTGAGAAATTTACTGTTCATATTTGGCCGATTTTTAAGGGCCTCGTAGTCGATAAAGTGAATTTTTAGAGATCCCCAATTGTAAACAGTATATTAAAAAATGCGTAAAAATTCAATCATAATCGACTGAGACGATGCTCGGCATCAAACATGCACAATATCGAGCCCATCCCCGGTGATGCGCTCCAGGCGATCGGGCCGCACAATGAAGTCGATTTCGATGCCCACGGCGCCGAACGGGGGGAACACGAACTTGGGCTCGTAAGCCAGCACCATGCCTGCTTTCAAAATAGTATGGTGCCGGGCCGTGACCACGGGCGGTTCGTTGATTTCAAGCCCGAGACCGTGGCCGATAAAAGAGACCCGGCCTTCGCCGTGACCCATGAAGTAATCTTCAAGGTGTGCTTTTTCGACCAGAGCATAGGCGCGTTGAAACAGCTCGGTCGTGTCCACGCCTTCTTTGCCGAAAGCGAGCAAATCTTCCACAATGGCGCGTGCGGTTTCATAGGCTTTTTTGAAGCGCTCCTCCAGCCGGCCCACCACAAAAGTCCTGGTTTCATCTGTGATATAACCGTTGTAACCGCCGCCGTAATCGATGGTGACCGGAATATCGCGCTGCACCCGGGCGTGGCT
>RPPU01000629.1 GCA_003819975.1 Desulfobacteraceae bacterium | reverse complement strand
GCGCCAATTCTCGCGAATACGTTCATCTCCGGTCAGGTAATACCAGGGAACAATCGACAACCAATGGGGGTGTTCGATTTCCAAGAAGTATTTGTAACCGATTCCTATGCCGTTGCACGTTTCAGTCCCGGCAAATGGGAGTGTCTTAAGAAAATCTGAACCTAAATCGGAAAGATTAAAATCATGGGCATTTTGAATCGGATAATCGACCATCATGTTATTCAAATAGTGTGATAAAAGGAAATACCCCCCCTGCCCTGTCTGCATCATCTTTAACAAATAAGTCATAAGAAAGGGGGTGTTACCGTCGGGACCTCCGGTTGATGAAGCGATTCGTTTTCGGGGGCCGACCAGACTCCATCCTCCTATAACGGATGTTGAATTCCACTCACTCGGGTTGGGACTTTGATAATGTGACGATCCTGTAATACCATTATAAAAATCCCGGGTTTGCGCTTCGCTGGGGATGCGGGTTTGCCCCCAGACCGCTCCGGTGCGGCGGATCTGCTCGAGATCCGGCAGGCCGAAGACCGGGTAGTTGAGGGTGTTCTCCAGGGTCGATCCATCCGACGACTGGCCGAAGCCGATTGCCAACTCGCGCGTCTCGTGGGCATAGAAAGAGTAGCGGTAGCTGCTCCCTTTTTGTCCGGACATCAGGGCAAAACTCTGCCGGCCGTCGGGCCGCAGCTCGAATCCTCCCCCCCAGAAGCCCGAGAGGGATCGGAAAGCCAGGACCATTTTGGTATTGCCTTGAGTGAGATCGGCGAAACCGCAGGCGTATTTCGTGGTGTCGCTTCCGCTCCAGTTGTTCAGGATCGAGCTACCCCGACCGATCCGATAGCCGTTGTTCGGAATCCAGCGGTTGATGAGGTCTTGTGATTGGAAGGGGGAACGAAAATCGGAATACCCCTGCAGCAAGTATGCGGGTTCAGCCAGGGAATGGGTGACGGCGCCGTCGGTTCCGCTCAAGGTAAATTGAGCCGTATGGTTCAAGTTTGTTCCCAATACCCACTCGATCTTGCGGATCTCTTCGGGCCGCGCTCGGTTGGCCTGCCCCCGGATCGTATCATGGGCGATAGTGAAGAAACTCCGGAAAAACGCCTTGTCCTTATAGAAGTGCAGCCGCAGAATAAAGCGCATGCAGAAGTCGTTTCCCGCCTGGTTTTGCAACACGCCGTTAATCTTGACGGTGGCGCGCAGGGGGCCGTTTTCCTCGATCTCGACCGTGTTGGTGCTGTAGAGGGAGGAGAAGACCACTCCGTCGCCGCGCTCCAGCAGGATCTGACCCTGGTTGCCGGGCGAGATATATTCCACGCCGCCGACCATCGCCCGGTCCAGGATGTTTTTCCCGTGTTTTTGAATCACGACCTGCATGGCTCCGGTGTTAATTGCGACCGTCGATCCGGCATCAACGGCCAGGCCGGTTCCGGCCGTGGGCGTACCATTGGTCAAATAAATGATTCGCTTCTGATTGGCGCTGAGATCCGTCTGAAAATCGCACAGCACCCAGCGAATATTGCCCGAAGGGAACCGTTCCAGCACTCGAAATTGGCACGCGCTTACGCCCTCCAGTGTCAATTGATTGACATTACTAATGCCGTCACTGTCGAGCAAGGGCACGCCGACCTTGACCGGTTCGGCTGTCCGAACCCAACCATTGGTCACATTGGCGGGCAACGCTTCCTGCACATGAATGGGCACCCGGATGGGCGCCGCGGAGGCCGGGCCCGCGCCGCTAAATAGAAATAAGCAAACCATTAACGCAATAAGACTCAAGCTTGTTTTTTTCATATGAAACCTCCCTTGTTTAACAATGTTTAGCGATTCATGCTTCCCGGCTGCCTTCATCGGAAAACCGTCCCGGATTTTTTTTTAAGAACAATCCTGTTGTTAGACCTGAAAAAAATCACTTTCATGGGCACCATGCATGAAAAACCTTTTTATCGTCAACTTGATCTATACATCAGGACATTTTTGAGCTATAAAATAGCGATATTTATTTATTACAAGGAATGGAACGCGGCAATTTTGAGAAAAAAAATAACATCAAGCCGGACGAATGCCGGATCATTCAGCATTTGCATATTGATCTCATGGCATCATTGATCGTTTTTATCGGTTCTTTTTTGGCTTTTTTCGGGGCTTTGCTTTTACTGAACATCCGGCACGGCAACCGCAAAAGCAATATGTGGTTCGCGCTTTTCGCGATCGGCATGGCCGGGTTTCTGTTGCGGGGCTATTTAATGCTGAGCGGGGATTACGCCCGGTTTCCCATGTTCACCCAACTGGTCGACAATGTCCGCTATATTTTGAGTCCCGCCCTTTATTTTTACATACGCACGGCTTCCGACAACTGCTTTAGTCTGCGGAAATACGATCTTCTGCACCTGGTTCCGGTTTCCTTGAACCTGGCCGTGACTTATCCGTTTTATGCGCTTGACCGCATTGAACAGGTATTCTATTTGACCCAATGGCTGCACGGTCCCCTGACGCAACCCGTTTTATTCCGGGAAAGTTTTTCGCGCCTGGCCTTTTTTGTCTATTTCTGTTTTTTTACATACCTCTCCCTGCGCCATTTTCTACGCAACCGGCCGCGGATCGAAAAAGACTCCTTGTTCGGTCCGCTTTTCGCCTCCTGGATCCGCCTGTTTTTCTGGGCGGCGATCCCGGTTTTTTTGCTCTGGGTTTTCTGCGCCGTCACGGCCCTGTCGAACCGGTCCTTCGTAAGCGCGCTTTCCATCCTCTATGTCTTTACGGCCGGCACGGTTTTCGTCTGCATTATCAAGCTTTTTTCCCGCCCCGAGATCCTTTACCGCGCCCGGCCGGTCAAATCCGATAAAAAATATCCCGCTTCCGGCCTGAACGGCCCTGAAGCGGACCGCTGTTACGCGCGCCTGATCGAACTCATGGAAAAGGAAGAGGAATACCTGAACCCGGATCTGAATCTGCAGGAACTGGCCGGGAAATTAAACATCCACAAAAATTACTTGTCCCAGATCATCAACGAGAAAACCGGCCGGACT
>RPPU01000628.1 GCA_003819975.1 Desulfobacteraceae bacterium | reverse complement strand
TCCCAAGCGGCCGCAGCCGGTTTAAATCCGACTGTTTTGCGCTTTGAAGAGGCTTTATTGAAACGGGCGGCCGCCGACGAAAAGCAATCCCGCTCCATCTTACTGGAACTGGTCCATGACGATCCCCGCAAAACAGACCCCGAAACCGCTGCGCTCCTCGGTATTGAAGCGCTAAAATTGGGCAAATTCGCGCAAGCCGAGACCTTATTATCCTGGGCCTTGGAGCAGGGTTATGAAACCGCGAGCCTCCATACTCATTTGGCTTTGGCCGCCAAATATCAAGGCAAAATCGATTCGGCCTTAGGCCATAACCAACAAGCCCTGGAAATCGATGAAGCGGATTTGAACGCCCTGGTCAACCTGGGGCACCTGCATTACGAGCAGCAACAATGGGCGCCGGCCCAGGCGTGTTATCAAAAAGCATTCGCCGTCAATCCGCGCCAAACCGATGTTTTATTGCGCTTGTCTTTGATCGCCCTGCTGAATCAGGACCTGGCCGAATGCATTCGCTTTTGCAGTCTGCTCTTGACTGCTTTGGACCGGGAATGCGACCGGGAAATAGCCAGTCTTCAGGATCTGGCCGGCATTTACCGTCTGATCGCCGATATTTTTCAATCCCGCAACCAAATCACCTTGGCCCGGGAAGCAGCGACCTTTTCCGCGCATTTGTCCGCGACCTAATCTCGGGGCGTACGCCGTACGCCCCTACCTTCACACATTCTGACTTTCACACGTTTTAACTTTCTCACGTTCACACATTCTCACTTGCTCACATGTCTTTAATCTGGAACATCATGCCTCTGGGCGCCTCTCACGGTTGGGGTATTTGCGGCAAGTATTTGACCCTTGCGCTCAAGCATCTGACCCCGCTCCGCTTTCTGACCGAAAGTCTGGCGTCGGATATTCACGACAATCCCGCCCATAACCGGGCTTTAGCCGAGGTTTATGAGCCTCTGGAACGGATCCGCTCCATGCAAAACGCCAAAGGGACCTACTGTCTCAACGCACCGGTTCTGCAAACCGTCACGGGTTCCAATCTGAAACCGTGGTGGATTTCCGTCCAAGCACCCCGGCTGGTCGGGTACACTTTTTTCGAACGCACCCGATTGGCGCCGGCAGACATAACCGCGGCCCGGGAGTATTTCGATTGGATTGCAGCCGGTTCCGCCTGGTGTGAAGACATTTTACGCAACCACGGCCTGGAGCGCACATCCACCGTGATTCAGGGCATTGATCCCGCCTTGTTTCATCCCGGATATGCCGAAAAAAAGCAATATAGAGATCAATTCGCGATCTTCTCGGGCGGCAAGCTCGAATTCCGCAAAGGCCAGGATCTGGTCCTGCGGGCCTTCAAAGTCATGCAGGATAAATACTCCGATGTGATTCTCGTGAATGCCTGGTATAACATGTGGGACGAATCGCTCTTAACCATGCGTTTCTCTCCCTATATTCGATTCGATATGCCCAAAGGCGACTATTTTAAAGCCGTCAACCGTTTATTGGAAGCCAACCAAATCGATCCGGCCAGGGTGGTGACTCTGGGACCCAAACCCCACGGCCAAATGGCGGCTTTTTACGCCGACACCGATATCGGCCTATTTCCCAACCGCTGTGAAGGCGGAACCAACCTGGTCTTGATGGAGTACATGGCCTGCGCCAAACCGGCCGTCGCCTCTTATGGCACCGGCCACCGGGATATTCTTACGGATCGAAATTCCTTGCCCATTCGCACCCTTGGTCGCCTGGATTTGCGCGATCCCGACGGCCGTTTGCTCGAACAATATGCCGACCCCAACCTCGATGAAATCGTCAGCCGTCTCGAATGGGCCTATCTCCATCGCGACGAGCTGAAACCGATCGGCCTTCAAGCCGGACAAGCCATGCAACAATGGACCTGGCAAAAGGCGGCGGAAGCGTTTTTAAAACTGCTTCAAGCGTGAAACGTATCGTTTCACCTTTCACGTCTGCCATTTCACGTTTGCCGTTTCACCTTTGCCGTTTCACGTTTGCCGTTTCACGTTTGCCGTTTCACGTTTGCCGTTTCACCTTTGCCGTTTCACCTTTCACCTTTCACTTTTGTCGTTTCACGTCTCATCCATAATGCACTTTAGTCACTTTAGACACTTTTAATTTTAGGCACTTTCCCCGAATGCGCTTTCTCTGCGTCAAACAACCGACCCAAGCCGACATCTTCGGCCAAGCATACGATTTGAAACCCTTGGATCCCGCCAAGGAGAATATCGAAGACATCCTGGTGACCGACCAAACTTCGGCCAACGAACTTTTGGCCCGGCATCCCGATATCCTGATCGAAATCAAACTGGAATTTAAGACCGGATTCCGTTTTCCGCGCCCGATCAACCGGCCGGAAGAAGTTCGTCCCAACGAAAAAATCCTGATTCTGCGCAACGGCGGTATCGGCGATCACATCATGCTTTTGCCGGCTTTGCAGGCCTTTCGGGAAAGGGTTCCTCCGGATTGCAGGATCTGGCTGGCGACCCAAAAAGAAAAGCAGCCCCTTTTCGAATCCAACCCGCATGTCGAACGTCTACTGCCCTTGCCTTTGCGCCTTTCGGAACTTTTGCAGGCCGACGGTTTGATCGACTTTTCCGGTCGCCGGGACTGGTATGACCTGGCATCATTGCCCATGACCGATGCTTATTTGAATTTCTTCCATTTGGATTATACGCGGATAACAAATAAGCGGCCCCGTCTTTATTATCGTTCCGGAAAAAACCGGGCTGTTCTCGAAAAACTCGCCTCGGCCCGCCAAGATCGCCCGGGCCGGCCTCTGGTTCTATTGAATTGGAAAGCCAGCAACCGGTTGCGCGATCTTCCGGCGCAACAACTTCTTTTTCTAACCGCCGAATGCGACGACATCCTTTTCGCAATCGGCCAACCCGCCGGCCTGCAATCCGAAACGGCCCGGGAAATCCAAGACCATGCCGGCCCGATCGTGGACTGTTCCCCTCTGCTGACCGGGCTGGACCCGTATTTGGAGCTTTTGAACCAATGCGACGCCGTGGTTTCCACGG
>RPPU01000627.1 GCA_003819975.1 Desulfobacteraceae bacterium | reverse complement strand
CTTTGTCGATAAGATTTGAGCCTAGCGCCTAAATGTTTTTTATTCTGCTTATAAACTGAGGGGGCCGTTATGACTGTCGAAGAAAAGTTGAAATCAATGGGTTATGAACTGCCGCCCGCGATTCAACCGCTGGCCAATTATGTTCCGGCAATGCGGGAGGGGAATATTATCTATCTTTCCGGCGTAGGTCCCATGGAAAGAGGCAAACCCAAATATGTGGGCCGGGTGGGTGCGGATTTGACTCTGGACCAGGGGTATAACGCGGCCAGGCTTTGTATGCTTTGCGCGTTGAGCAATCTCAAGGCGCAGATCAACAGCCTGGAAAAAATCGAACGCATCATTAAACTGCTCGGTTTTGTCAACAGCGCACCCGATTTTCACAGTCAACCCCAGGTTTTGAACGGCGCTTCGGATTTTTTAGTGGAGCTTTTGGGTGACCGAGGCCGGCATGCGCGTTCGGCCATCGGTACCTGTAATTTGCCCATGAATATCGCCGTGGAGATCGAGATGATCGTGAAGGTGGAATAAAGACAGGGTTCAAGGGGTCCGTAGAGACGATTTCATGTCTCTACGTTCAAGGAGCCGAGGGGTCAAGGGTGAAACCAACGTGAGAACGTTTGAAAGTGTGAACGTGAGAACGTTAAAGGAAAAAGATGAGGGTTGAAAGATGAAGTTATTAAGTAAGGAGGAAGAGATGAAAAAGGGACGAGTGATTTTCATATTGGCGGTTCTATCGATTTTTTCGCTTTCTATCTTCGCGGCGGCATTCAAGCCTTATCCCCAAGCCAAGCTGCATGAAAAAGCGACCCGGGACGGAATGGAGATAGCGGCGCAGATGAAGCAAAACATCAAGATCGAAGTCTACACAACCGATGAATCGTTCGAGAAGGTCTATGAGTTTTATAAGGGCGCGGCCGCGGAATACAAGATGCCCTACCACACTCCCGAAGGCACAAAGTTGCCGACCGGGCAGATCTTGAAAGAAGCTTTTTTCATTTTTGACGGCGCCAAGGATCTGGCCGCTTCAAAGCTCTGGATTAAAATCCAGAGGCCGGCCGTCGGCCTGACCAAGGAAGACCTGCAAAAAAACACGATTCGGGATGTGACGGTGATAACGGTATCGGTGAAGTGAAGAGTAAAAAAAACAGAAAAAAAGCGAATATCGAATACCGAATATCGAATAACGAATTCTGAAGTAAAGAAAAGATAATGATGGATGAATCATGTAAAGGGAATGTAAATGACGAAAGAGGGCAGGAAATATGATCTGGAGGAGCGTCTATTGGATTTTGCGGTCCTGATCATCCGGATTGCTGAATCTTTGCCTAAGACAAAAACGGGTAACCACATTTCCGGACAGCTTATTCGATGTGGAACGGCGCCGGCTTCCAATTATGGCGAAGCGCAAGGCGCCGAATCCAGAATTGATTTTATTCATAAAATGAAAATCTGTCTTAAGGAACTCAGGGAGACCAGAATATGGTTATTGATGCTCGAAAAGGCGAAACTGATAAGAGCGTCAACAAATTATGATCAGCTTATGAATGAAAACAATGAATTGATCTCTATTTTTGTTAAAAGTATTCATACAGCCAAGCAAAATAAAAAATAGTTTAATTTTTCGATCTTAAGCGGTTATTTTATCTTAAACTTCATTATTCGAAATTCGGTGTTCAATATTCGATATTCAGGGCTTTAGTCGGCTAAATCGCGTTGAATGTCGAATATCGAACACTGAATGTAGAATATCGAAGTGAGGAAAAGAGAAGAAAACGAATATTCCTATATCAAGAGATATCAATAGATGTTGTTTGTGTGTTTTGGCTTTAAACTTCATTATTCGAAATTCGGTGTTCGATATTCGATATTCTCGGTTTTTGTCGGCTAAATCGCGTTGAATGTCGAACACCGAATATCGAATACTGAATGTCGAAATAAGGAGAAGAGAAGAGGAGATATTGAATATTATTATATCGAATAATATTAATGAATGTTGTTTTATGTATTTTGGCTTTAAACTTCATTATTCGAAATTCGGTGTTCAATATTCGATATTCAGGGCTTTAGTTGGCTATCGTGCTAAATGTCGAATATCGAACGCTGAATGTAGAATATCGAAGTTCAGAGGATGGACCGGGACCGGCTTGCTGCGCACCGGCCCGGCCCGGGGAGGAGAGGGAAGTAAAGAAAATAAAAGGCAGCAATCTTTTAGACCAGCGGGCGTTTATTGGGCGGCGGCGGATCGGGCATGCCGACGCGAAAATGCCGGCCGGTTTCTTTTCGTTTCCAGCGCACCCGTTGCATCAGGGGCCAGTTGAGCTTGTTGGCGCCTTTTTGGTGCAAGGGGCACTCCATCAGGCAACAACCGCAATACCAGCACTCTTCCGGATACATGATCAGGGGCGGTTTGCCTTTCACGGGATTGGGGATATATATATCCGAAGGGCAGATCTGCACGCAACGATTGCAGCCTATACAAACCTTGGGGTCGATCAGCACGGGCTTGTTCGGGGTGGGCAGATTCGGAAAAGCGAATATTTTCCGTTTGGATTTGATTGTAGGCATAATAAAGCCTCCTTTTACTTGTTATGGGCTGCGTAGTTGTCGGGCAGCGATCCGTAAAAATCAAGGGCCAAATCTCCGGTCACAACCCGGTCCCCAATCTGTTTGACGGTAATCCACTTGCGCCAGGCCGGCGGATCGTCTTCCGGATAATCGAGGCGTTCGAAGAAGAGCCAGCGGTTGCCGGCCTTGCGGGCGCGGCAGGCGTGGATGACCATTTCCGCGCAGGTCAAAATATCCAGAGCTTCCAGGGCCCGCATGAGTTCATGGGGATTGCGGGCATAGAGCGTGTCGGCTTCTCCGGTCTTAATTTCCGCCAAATACTGCAATCCGATTTTCATCAGTTCTTCGGTTTTGGTATCGCCGCAATAATCCTGCATCACCTTGGCAATGCCGCATTCCAATTCTTTCCATTCCACGCCTTGACTGCGTTTCACCGGCGCATAAATACGGTGTTTTTCAGCTTTGACTTGTTTGAGATTTAT
>RPPU01000626.1 GCA_003819975.1 Desulfobacteraceae bacterium | reverse complement strand
TTTCCCCTGATTTTTTTGTACCCCTTTTTAAAAAATACTAAAATATCTTTTAATATGTCCTACATCGCCCTCATTCATTGCGACAATTATAACCCGGACCGGGTTGAAAAGGCGGTCCGACTATTGGTGGATGCCTTGGGAGGGATCGATGCCTTTGTCAAACCCGGTCAAAAAGTTTTATTAAAACCGAATTTGCTCGGCGCTTATGACCGGGAGCAGCGGGTCACCACCGATCCGGCCGTGGTCCGCGCGGTCGCCAAGCTGGTGCTGGAAGCGGGCGGCATACCGTTTATCGGCGACAGCCCGGCTTTGCATTCTTTTAAAAAATCGGCCCAACAGGCAGGTCTGGCAGGTGTTGCCGAGGAATTGAAGATCGAGCTGGTTGAATTGAGCACTCCCCGGATCGCGCCGGTTCCGGCCGATTCTGTTTTTAAGAAAATCGAGATCGCGGCCCAGGCCTTGGATGCGGATGTTATTATCAATTTGCCCAAACTCAAGACCCATTCGCAAATGTTGTTGACCTTGGGGGTTAAAAATCTCTTTGGGACTGTAGTGGGACAGCGTAAAGGCGAATGGCATTATATGGCCGGTGTGGACCGGGACACGTTCGTTGATCTGCACTTGGATATTTATCAAACCGTTAAACCGTCCCTCACCATTCTGGACGGGGTTTGGGCCATGGAGGGTAATGGGCCCAGCAACGGCCGGCCGCGGCATTTGGGTTTGATTGCGGCTAGCCGGGATGCGGTTAGCCTGGACGTCTGTATCTGCCACGTTCTGGGAGCGTCTTTGCACTCTTTCCCTCTTTATCGGGCTGCCAGGAAACGGGGTATCGGCGAAACGGATTTACAAAAAATGGAGTTCCCTTTAGAAAGGCCCGAGTCTTTTGCGGTTAAAGCGTTCGAGATCCCGGTCCGGGACTCCTTAGGTGTTTTGCCGGAATGGTTGGGCTGGGTTACCAAGCGGTTTTTGGTCTCAAAACCGATTCATGCAGCCGGTTTCTGCACCGAATGCGGTCAATGCGAAAAAATATGTCCGGCCGCGGCGATCCGGGTCAAAGACAAAAAAGCCCGGTTCGATTATAAGGCCTGTATCCGCTGTTATTGCTGCCAAGAGGTCTGCCCGCAAGATGCCATCCGATTCAAACAGGGATTTCTGGTTAAAATTCTCAAATATTTCGGCAAGTAAACCAGATCTCCCATTCATTTTATGGTGGGGATTTTCCAATGGTAGGGGCGACCGGCCGGTCGCCCCTACGAATACCTGCGCAATGATTCATCAGAAAAAAATCCATAGTCAGGATCTATGAGGATTGCTGGGGTTGTTGGTTATCGGGGGCTGCGGCCTTTTTCCTGCGTCGGCGGTGTCTTCTTTTCTTCTTGGTTGGAGAAGATTCGGGCTCGTTGGCGGCGGCCTCGGGCCCGTTGTGAACCGGTTCGGGTTCGCGACTCGGGGCTAGCCCGAATATGCCGCCCGGTTCCGTGCTGAAAATGATTTTTTGGGAACTAGTGGAAATACTCTTGGACCTGGACTTTTGTTCCGAATTTGGCTCCCGTCTGGGTTCCCGCCTCGACTCCCGTCTCGGCTCCCGTCTGGGGGAGCGATCCTGGCTGCCGCGTTTCGGTCGAAAGGAATCGACCCGGACCGGGCCGGCTTTATCTTCTTTAAACCAATCTTCCTGAGGCCAAACCACGGGGATTTTGTCGCCCAACATGGCCTCAATGGCTTCCAGATGAAAAACATAGTTTTCGCAAGCCATGGAAATGGCTTTACCGCTCTTGCCGGCCCGGGCGGTACGGCCGATGCGATGCGGATAATTCTCCGGGTCTTGAGGCAGATCATAATTGATGACATGGCTGATATCCTCAACATGAATACCTCGGGAAGCCACATCGGTCGCAACCAGGATTTTCAGTTTGCCGTCCTTAAATTGTTGCATTAATTTCAGGCGTTTAAGCTGCGGAAGATCGCCGGTGATGCCCTCGGTCGGTAAGCCGTTACCCTGGAGCTTGGCTGCAAGCCATTCAACTCCTGCCTTGGTATTGGCAAAAATCAAAATCCGGCTCCAATCTTCCTTTTCCAATAAGCCCAAAAGAAGCGGCAGCTTTTCCTTGGTAGATACATGAAAAAGAGACTGTTCGATGTTCTTGACGGTCACTTCCTCGGGGGTCATGGCAATAAAATCAGGCAAATTCATGAAATCATAGGTCAAGGCCAGGACCCGATAAGAGAGGGTGGCGGAAAAGAGCATGGAGAGTCTTTTTTCATAATGGGGCAGACGGCGCAGAATAAAACGCATGTCTTTGGTGAATCCCAGATCAAAAAGGCGGTCCGCCTCATCAATCACCAGGACTTTAATGTTTTCGGTTTTAAAAATACCCTGTTTCAGATAATCAATGATCCGACCGGGGGTGCAAATCACGATATCCGTGCCCTGACGCAGCATTTGGGCCTGTTTTTGATAATCCATGCCGCCGACAACCAGGGTCATTCGTAAATTTGTATACCGGCCGATCACCTTGGCATCTTCATAAATCTGCTGGGCTAATTCACGGGTGGGCGCCGTAATCAGAGCAGAGGGCAGGTCGCTTTTGGGTTCGTTTGCAGTCAGGAGCTTTGCCATGAGCGGAACCAGAAAAGCCGCTGTTTTACCGGTACCGGTTTGGGCTTGGCCGGCCACATCCCGGCCTTGTAAGGCAATAGGGATGGTTTCAGCCTGAATGGGCGTGCAATGGGTAAAGCCGGCTTCCTGGATACCGGCCAGGATCTCCTGGGGCAAGATGAAATCGGTGAATTGAGTTTTTGTTAAAAACGCAGGGTTTTCAGCACGTTGCGGGACTATTTCCGGGTTTTCAGTTGGTTCCATTTTTTCTCTGCTCAATACTGTATATAAAGCGATTGGATCAAATTTCAGATGGGCCGGAGTATAATCGATTTTTTTACTTTCGACTATAGAAAAGTGCCCAAATGTTTTTTTGTAGGAACAAAAAAACATGAAATGATTTTTCGACCCTGAAAAGCGTAGGATCGAAAAATCATGTATTCCGGCCAAC
>RPPU01000625.1 GCA_003819975.1 Desulfobacteraceae bacterium | reverse complement strand
TGAAATTTTGAGCGAATCATGTTATATTACTTCTATCAACGATAAAGGAGGACAAAATGAAGAAAAAGTTTTTTATTTTTGCGGTTATGGTTGGTGTGGTTACTTTATTCTGCGTGACAGCGGTTTATGCGGAAAATAAGCTGGCCGGAGATGTAGATGCTAAAATCCAGGTGTTTAGCGACTCTTTTTTAACGGGTAATCCCCCCCCGCAGGAAGAGTGTAAAAAAGCTTTCAATGCATTGATAGAGGCCATGGTATTAACGCTTCCGCAGGCCGGCTGCCCCGCGGAATTCAATGACAATATCGCCAAGGCCAACGACCTGTTTAAGAAGAATGGGATTTTCGATCACCAGGGCGCGCAATCGCTCCACGAAGCCTATCGGATCATTAACGATGGGAACTATTTTCAAATCCCCGGCGATCTTAAAGAGATGAACGATGTCATGGGATATTTAAAAAAATGGGTGAGCATGTCCCGAGAAAATCTTAAACAAGGGAAAATGCGCGATGCGGTTAAAGATATGCTGAAGGTCGCCATCATGGTGGTTACGCCCATGGAGAGGAAACTCTGACACTAACCGGGTGAAACACTTATATTTACAGTTGTAGGGGCGGGTTTCCGTCCCCGCCCTTTACATTTTATCGTGTATTTCCTTGTTTTGCTTCCGGCGGTCAGCCCCGCTGCGGGTATCACCGGTGATGTCGGGCGCGCTTATTATATGGAAAAACGCGGCGACGGTGTCCCTATTATTTTAAGAGAAAGCGAAAGGTTATCCGGGAAAAAACCCATTTATCAACTCATCGATGATTCCGAGCTTCTACTTACTATTTATGCCGCCGAGCCCGAATCCTTTAAAACCTTCGCCGCCACCGCGCCGAGAACTTAAAAAGATCAAGTTATGGCCGGTTTACGCGGCGCTTACATTTCAATTACGGCATTCGATGGTCTGAGGTTGCTACCTTAATAGCCCCTCTACCGAGATGTCCTCGTCGATTAAAGGCCAGTGAATACCGATTCCATTTCCTATGAACTCAAATTTCTCTCTTTCTATTTTAGTGGCATTGGCAAGTCTCGGGAACCATTCATAAGGAATCGTAATCTGTCTTCCATCCGCCAGGGCTACCGTAAAATCATCCTCAGCAAACAAAATCATCGTTGCCAGGGGGATAAACTCACGCCGCTTAGCTAAAACATTCATCCCACTTCTCCTTGATTACTTCTTGATTTTCTTCAATTATATTTCGTATCTCTTTAAGCTCTTTGGAAATGAACCCATAATTTTTTGCCAGGGTGATTGGCTCCAACCAAAATTTCGCATATTTTTGTGCTTTGGCAATATGGATATGGACAGGTTCATTTCCTTCCCTGGTAAAAAAGAAAAACCGGAATCCTTTTATATTTAATACTGTCGGCATAGTTATATTATAAAGCATGCGGGACATTTTTTCAATATATAAATATCGATTTCACGACCAGTCCGCTTCTCTAACCAGGGGATCTTTTTAAAAAGTACTTAATAGGCACTCCATGCCCCGTGCCCTCGGTGGCCGCATTATCTTTACAGCAGGTTAACGGGCCTCTCTACAAAGTCCAGCCGGTTGGCTATCAAGTCGCAAATAGAAACCCGGAGCTTGAAGGCCCCGGTATACGTTTTGGGCAGGGGAATGGAAACATGAATACTCTTTTTGGCGGCATGCAAGATATTGCCGGCGCTATATACCGGGGGGCCTTCCCGGTTTTCATTATAGAGCTCCACCCGCACTTTCAGTAACCCGGTAATTTCCGGCGGCTGACCGCGATACCCCGTCACACCGAAATCTACCCGCTTTTCCATTATATTGAAATCGGTGATTTCCAGCTTTTCGGCGGAGAGCCAATCCAGGGAGGCTTGAATGCGATCTTTTTCCAGCCGGCGGGGGTAACTGAGCCGCACTTTTTTGGCCTGCTTTTCATTCGCCAGGACAAGGCTTATGTCCTGGTCTTCTATCTTCCCATTGAAAGGGAAAACCAATTCATAGCAGCGGTCCACATGCTGCTGCAATTCGACTAACCCTTGCGGCGGCTCAGGGGCAACGATGCATTGCCCCCCGCTGCCGGAGGTTATATACGTAAAAATCTCCCGCGTCTCCGCCAACGGTGCCCCGGATTCGTGGGAATTATTGAGAGCGCTTTCTCCCCAAAAAATAACATTGTAACAAATGTTATTTTTTAATAGGGCTTCCAGGATTAACGTGGCAGGAAATTGCGCCGCAATGCTCATTTGTTTTTCAAGTTCGGCAAATTCAAAATTTTTAGAACCGATTAAGAACCCTCCTGTTTTTTGCATCTTTACCATTTGCGCGACAATTTCCCGCAAGCGAGTGGGCATAGGCGCGGACCCCTGGTCCAGGAAATGAATCCACCAGGTTTCGCCCTCTCCCTTTGGGGGAAGTTCTTTTATTACCTGGTCCAGCTTGCTGTACAAGGAGAGGAAATGAGCCTTCAAATCCTCTATCGCTTCCTGGCAAAACTTGAAAAAATCGAAGAGAGTCGTATTCACCCGGAGATAAACGGCATCGTCCCCGGAGATCTTATTGATTTGGAAGATTTCTTTATCCAATGCCTGCAATAAAGCCGCCCGCTGCATTTTATACTCATGGCAATCGGTTTTCAATATTTCCTCGATGGCATCGAAGACCGCGGCTTTCCCTTTGTTTACATTCATCCGGTAAAGCTTCAGCGGCGAAAGTACCGTCAAGGTGTCTGTACTGCCGGTACTGCCGGTACTACCGCTGCCGTCTAAAATGTTGTCCAGGAAATAGCGGACCCCTTCCATGGTTTCCCGGCTGACTCCCTCCATGTGAAAGGAGAGTACGAAATGCCTGGATAAGTCCGAGGTTTTGTACATTTGCCTGGTTTTGGTTTCGATGCGGTCGATTTCTACCTGGCTGCCGTTGATAAAAAGCATAATATCTTTTTTTTGCAGCGGGTCGAAAGGTGCTTGCCCGGTGCCCGGTTCGATGTGCACGGGCAGGCGCAGTCGGATCGTCTCCGGCACTGCCGGCAGCGCCGCG
>RPPU01000624.1 GCA_003819975.1 Desulfobacteraceae bacterium | reverse complement strand
TGTATTTTCATGAGCAAATTAAGTATTCCGTGCTGAAAAGTCTTTTTCCTTGAATTTATCTAAATTTTTCGATACGTTAGCCTCTCTTTTAAAACCTTGGGTCTATCGGCTAATAAGATCTTAACCGTTTGATTAGTTTAATAAAAATGGATAATTGGTATTATATTAAAGACCAAAAAAGCACGGGTCCTTTTACCGAAAGGGAATTCATTGAATTAATGAATGGTTGCTATGGATGATTAAAAACGCGGATTGCATGACCGGATCTGTCATACACGCGTGGTCAGGAAATAAAAAGAGTCTGATAAAATGGACAACCATTACGTAAATTTTCAAGGAACCCGGAAACAATGCGTCGAATGCGGTAAAGCCATATTTGAATCTGAGGCGTTGATTTATGAAAATAAAAGCATCTGTTCTGCTTGTAAACCGATATTTATTCAAAAACTAAGGGAAGGAATTTTTAATGAAAAATCAGATCTTAACCTGGAAAAAATAAAGTTTGCCGGGTTTTGGATCAGAGCGGGTGCAAAAATTATAGATATAGTCATTGTCTATTTTCTTTGTATAGTTGCCACGGCAACGATGTTGGGGGTCGCTTACATTTTAGATGTTTTTTTTAATATTTTTTGGCATAGCCAATACGAGGCATCGATTTTATTATTCTCTTTATTTTTTATTTATAATGTGTTGCTGATTGGAAGTTATGGTGCAACTTTAGGGAAAAAAATTTTTAAAATAAGAGTCGTAAGTACTGATGGAACCAAGGCCGTTTATTCAGCGGTATTGAAACGACAAATTGCCGAAATTTTAAGTGCTGCGGTCTTTTTATCGGGTTATATTGCGGTTGTTTTTGATAAACAAAAAAGAGCCCTACACGATTATTACGGTAATACCTGGGTCATTAAACTCTGAGTCATATCGAAAGGATCACTGTCTTTGTTCAGCTGTGCGAAATGTTTTGTCATTCTGAAGCGACATAGGCCGCAAAATCCGGATGTGCTTTTCTGCCCCGGTTGCGGAGCCCGCATCCAAGAGGATCTTTATCCGGCTCAATATCAACAGATCGGAGCAGGGGAATCGGGCCAGAAGATTCATTGGGAAGATGAGGCCGGTTGTTTTTATCATCCGGACAAACAGGCCACGGTGCCCTGCGATCTGTGCGGCCGATTTTTGTGCGCTTTATGCGATATCGATTTGAACGGCCGTCATTATTGTCCGGCCTGCCTGGCGATCGGCAAGCAAAAGGGCAAACTTCAGGAACTGCAACATCGATATACGTTATACGATAATATCGCCTTAGCCTTGGCTTTACTGCCGATTCTCGTGCCGTTATTCATTTTTTTCTCGGTGCTTACGGCGCCCATTGCGATTTTTACGGCCATTAAATATTGGAAAACGCCTTTAAGTATTGTGCCCCGCACCAAAATACGCTATATATTCGCGATTATTTTTTCCGGGTTACAGATTCTGGGCTGGGTCTGGTTGGTCCTTTATTGGGCGACCAAGGGATGATAATAAGAAGGGTTCAATCCGCCTTCGCAAGGCCTACGGCGGACAGGAGGGATGTAAGGGGCAAGGCCCTTGTGCCTGCTCAGCATGATGTTATGAATAAATATCGAATAATGAAGGTAAGGATATTTTACATTAATGGTAACCGGGTTTCGGTTTGCGTTCTGTTGTAGGGGCGACCGGCCGGTCGCCCCCTACCCGGATGATTTTAATATACGGTCTTTTGGGTTATATATGGATCATGTAATCAACAAATATAAACGCTTACCCGGCCGATATTGGACGCTGTTCACGTCCCATTCCCTTTGGCTGGGGCCTGATCATATTCTGGCGGTTTATTCCAATTTATTTTCGCAAACGTATAAGCGTTTTTATTATCAAGATATACAGCGCATCACTGTGCGCAAAACCAAGACCCATCTGATCCGGAACGGAATCTGGGCCGGGTTGGCTTTTATTTCCGCTCAGTTTCTTTGGGGCGGTTGGACGCCGATTCCAATTGTTTTTTCAGGTTTTTTTCTTTTGGGCTTATTGCTCGACGGGTTGCGCGGACCGAATTGCTGGTGTCATATCCAAACCGCGGTGCAGACCGAAAAACTGCCGGCCCTGCATCGTTGGCGCACGGCCTTAAAAACCATAAACAGGATCCGGCCGGAGATTGAAAGGGTCCAGGGCCCAATGCCGGTTGATGTCTTGGAACAAAATAAATGAGCGAGCTGATCTACCAACGCTGTTTTAATCATCAAGGCCGCGAAGCCGTGGCGCGTTGTCCCGAATGCCGGCGTTATTTTTGCCGGGAATGCGTCACGGAACATGAAGACCGATTGTTATGCGCATCTTGTTTGGCCAACAGCGCTACAAAGCACGCCAAGCGGTACGCGTTGTTTCGATATCTTCTGTTAACGGGCGGCTGGATCGCGGGATTCCTGATGATCTGGCTGTTCTTTTATTATTTCGGACAAACATTGTTGCTTTTGCCCGATGCCTTTCATGACAGTACCTTATGGCAAAGCTCATGGTGGCGGCAGCCGTGAAAAATAAAAATAACCATATGAAAAAAGGGACCTTTGAGCTGATTGAAGAGGCCGGGCATTTATTGCGCCGAGCTCCCTTAAAGCTGCTGATGCCTTATTATATCGGCAGTCTGCCGTTTATCCTGGGCTTAATGTTTTTTTGGTCGAATATGAAGCATAATGCTTTTGCCGCTCAGCAATGCGCGGTCGCTTCGCTGGGAATGGCGTTGTTATTCTGCTGGATGAAGTGCTGGCAAACGGTTTTTTTGGACGGCCTGACCGGCCGGTTGATCGTCGAACCGGAGCAAAAATGGGGCTTCAAGCGCATTTTGTCTTTATGCGCGGCCCAGACTGTTTTGCAACCTTTCGGGCTGATTTTCCCGTTGATCGCGGTTCAAGGGTTGAATCCGTCCGTGGGTCCGGCGATCATTCCGTTTATCATCCTGTTGATGATTCCATTTGCCTGGTGTTATGCTTTTTTTCAAAACGTCAGCGTTCTAGGCAATGGACAAACCCGCCCAATCGGACATTTGATC